>MHDQ01000278.1 GCA_001803565.1 Nitrospinae bacterium RIFCSPLOWO2_12_FULL_45_22
TAAGACCCAGCTTTTAATGAAAGAGGGCTTCATTGCCCCACCCCCGGAATAAAAACGTAAAGCTCAAAGCAAGGCTTATCGTAAGACGTTAGGGGTAAGGCGTGAGTAGAAATTTTTCTTACCCCTTACCCTCTTACTCCTTACCCCTCACGGTTGATTTGGCTGAAAGCTGATGGCTGAGCGCTCACTTGCAGCTTATAAGCCGTTAGGGTATTTTTGAGGAGCATAGTTACGGTTAGAGGCCCAACCCCTCCTGGCACCGGGGTGATGTAGGAGACTTTATCCAGGACATTATCAAAGTCTACATCACCCACGGTCTTCCCTTCTTTAAAGCTTATACCTATATCTATTACTACTGCCCCTGGTTTGACCATGTCCCGGGTTATCAGGCCAGATTTTCCTACCGCACTAATCAGAATATCCCCCTCCCTGGTCACATAGGCTAATTCTTTGGTATATTTATGACAAACGGTCACGGTGGCCCCTTTATTTAGCAGCAATAAGGATAAGGGTTTACCTACAATATAGCTACTACCCACAATAACTGCATGCCGGCCAGCTATGGGGATGCTATTCCTTTCCAAAAGCCCCATTACTCCTAATGGTGTGCAGGGTACTAAACCAGGATTAGCAGAGAAGAGCCGCGCTACATTATAGGGATGGAACCCGTCAACATCTTTAAGCCAGGAGATAGCCTCAATAACCCTGGATTCTCTGATATGTTCCGGTAAAGGTAGTTGTACCAATATACCATGAACATTTTGGTTTCCGTTGAGGTGCTGAATGATGCTAAGTAGGTTATCTTCCGGGATATCGCTGGGTAGGGAATAAGAATATGAGGCAATACCTACTTCTTCACAGGCCTTCTTTTTGTTCCTTACATATACCTGAGAAGCAGGGTCTTCACCAATAAGGATAACGGCCAGGCCCGGGGGCTCAGGATAATGCTGGATTTCTTGCCTTATCTCTTCTCTTATCTGATCAGATAGCTCTTTGCCGTATAAGATCGCCACCGGGTCTTTATCTATTATAATGAAATGCCAGGTTCTGCCCTACTTCTTCAACTAATTCCTTCATAGCAAAAGGCTTCAGGATAAAACCATCTGCCCCTTTACTAAGGGCATTTGCCCTTTCATCCTCGATCTTATCCCCACACATACCATAACTAGCCAGGATAATAGCCCTGGTCTGAGGATACTCCCTCTTTATATGGCGCAATAGTTTATAGCCGATATGTTCTTCTTGAATCTCCGGCAAGCAGCCTTTGATCTGTTCGGCCAATTGCCTTGATTCATAATCACCACAGACAGAGATGTCTAATTCTAAGATGGCCAGATCAATCCTTTTAGTCCTAAAGAGTGCCAGCGCCTCTTCTGGATCACGGGTGCCCGCTACCGCATATGCTGCCTCCGGGTAAGTAAGCCCCAATAGTTCTTCTAAAGGCTCCATAAGTTTAGATGCCTGGCTATCCACCAACAAAACCTGAGTTTTTCTATCTAACTTCATGCCCTCTAACCTCCTGATCAGAAGCTTTCAGTTGTCAGCAGTCAGTTTTCAGCCAAATCAACCGTGGGGCGTAAGGAGTAAAAAATCCGTAAGTCGTAAGGCGTGAGGAGAAATTCTTTTTACCCCTAACGCCTAACGCCCTCACGCTTTGTCCCTAACGGCTTACGATAAGTCTTGCTGATCGCTGAATGCGGAATGCTGACCGCTTATATTTAACCCTTCCAGCTCCAGTAGCCTCTTCTTTATCTCTACTCCGCCGGAATATCCTCCTATTTTACCATCAGAGCGGATTACGCGATGGCAGGGGATAATGAGAGGGATGGGATTCTGCCCATTGGCTTGACCAACAGCCCGTTGGGCATAGTCTGATCCTATTTGTTGCGCTATCTCCTGATACGACCTGGTATGGCCATAGGCAATCTTCTTAACCTCTCCCCATACTCGCCTCTGGAATGGTGTTCCTTGAGAGATGTCTAGCTCATACCCGGCAAACTCCTTCCTTTCGCCAGCCAGATAAGATAAGATACTCCTTTTTAGCTCTTTTCCTGACCCTGGGTCTTTAACTGTATGGGCTTTGAGGCGCTCCTTGAGCTTTTGACAAAACTCTTCCTCTCCTCGGTCATTCAATGATAACTGACATATACCCGTTGGAGAAAAGGCCATATATATCATACCAATAGGGGAAGCGAAATAATTGTAATACACCCTTTTCATTATTAGACCCACCTCCTTACGGTTTATAATAGTCCGTGGGACAAACCATGTCAAATGGTAAAATGAGATGAGTATATGACAAATGCCCAGAGATGAATGTTACGAAACATTAGCGGGAAATTTCCTTGACAACCCTAAAAACGATAGCTATAATCACCCATTCATTGATAAGTCCTCTGCCAAGAGGTGAGTAGCAGATGAGTAATTTTTGGCTGGATGTAGCAGATTTACCCCAGGGTGGTCGGAAACTACAATATGTCTTTGATTTCAAGGGCTTAAATAAGAGACTGGGTGATGTGAAGCTGGCTGCCCCAGTAGACTTTCACGGAGAGGTATATAAGTTTAATGAACAGGTTATCCTGAAGGGGGAGATATCATCGGTTTTAAGGCTGAGCTGTAGTCGCTGTCTGGAATCCTTTTCCTACCCTTTCCAGTCAGAATTTGTCCTGGATTATTTCCCAAAGGAAGAGGAGCTTCTAGAAGAAGAGAAAGAACTGGGAGAGAAAGATTTAATCGCCTCTCATTATACTAATAACCGAATTGACCTGTCAGCTACAGTAAGAGAGCAGATATTTTTGTCTATCCCGATAAAACCTTTATGCCTACCCCAGTGTAAGGGTTTATGCCTCGAGTGCGGCTCTAATCTAAATGTTTCTCATTGTGATTGTTTTACTGAGAGAATAGATGATCGGTTATCAGTGCTAAAAAAATTAAAGGTAGAATTAAAAGAAAATAAAAAGTGAGAATGGATTAAGATGGGAGTACCAAAGAGAAAAACTTCTAGAGCCAGGCGAGATAAACGTCGGACCCATAAAAAACTCCGGGTACCTAATATAACTCTCTGCCCCCAATGTCAGGAAGCGAGACTACCCCATCAGGTTTGCCTTAGCTGTGGCTTCTATGATGGGAAGCAGGTTCTAGAAGTCAAAGAAGGTTGAAGATGAATGTCGCAGTTGATGCAATGGGTGGTGACTATGCCCCAGCGGCAGTAGTAGAAGGGGCGGTTTATGCCGCTAGAGAGGCCGGCCTCGCTATCACCCTGGTAGGCGATGAAAAGAGGGTCTTAGAAGAACTCAAGAAATTTCCTCACGATAATCTCCTGATAACTATTAAACCCGCTTCCGACGTGATTGAGATGGGAGAGTCCCCTTCTTTAGCCTTAAGGAGAAAGAAGAATTCTTCCATAAAGGTAGCTATGGAATTGGTTAAATCGGGAGAAGCTGCAGCGGTAGTCAGCGCTGGCAATACTGGGGCAATCCTGGCTTCATCTATTATGATCCTTAAACCATTAAAAGGGATAGAGAGACCTACCCTGGCTAGCTTTCTTCCTACAGCCAAAAGCGGTCAGATGACTATATTGGTGGATGCAGGGGCTAATGTAGATTGTAAAGCCCATAAATTGCTTCAATTCGGCATAATGGGCCATGCTTATGCTCAATACATTTTGGATAAAGAGTCTCCTAAAATAGGGCTTTTAAGTATAGGAGAAGAAGATAACAAGGGCAATGAAGCATCTAGAGAGGCATTCCAATTGTTTAACCGCTCCGGCCTTAATTTTATCGGTAATGTGGAGGCTAAGGAGGTCTTTCGGGGGACAGCCGATGTGCTGGTTTGCGATGGTTTTACCGGCAATATAGCCCTGAAGATCGGCGAAAGCCTGGCCGAGATGTTTATTAGTGCTATAAAGGGGGCCTTTTCCAGGAATCTCTTTTCTAAAATGGCTTATTTCTTTATGAAGACCCCTTTTCAGGAGCTCAAGGCAAAAATAGATTATTCTGAGTATGGTGGCGCCCCTCTGCTGGGCATTAACGGTATATGTATCATTGGTCATGGTAGCTCTTCCTCTAAGGCCATAAAGAATGCCATAATATTAGCCGCTCGGTTAGCAGAAAAAGACTTGAATGCCCGCATAAGCCAGGAGATAACCTCTCGTCTCGGTATCCAAACTGTCCCGGGGAAAAAATCGGCCTTTTTAAGCTGGATCAGACCATATCATCAGGGAGAAAAAGAAAACCTATGATAAATGCAAAGATATTTGGGGTAGGATCTTATTGCCCGGAGCCGATTTTGGCCAATAAAGACTTAGAAAATATAATAGAAACTACTGATGAATGGATCGTATCAAGAACCGGTATCAGAGAAAGGCGGGTCGCCCCTAAAGAAGAGATTACCTCTGACTTAGCCTTCAAAGCCTCTGAAAGGGCCTTAGCAGATGCTGGTATCAGTGCAGAAGAATTAGACCTGCTCATACTAGGCACTACTACACCAGATATGATCTTCCCCTCCACTGCTTGCTTTGTTCAGGCAAAGCTAGGGGCAAACAAGGCCGCCGCCTTCGACCTGGCAGCTGCTTGTTCCAGCTTCATCTATGCCCTGTCAGTAGCTAATAGTTTTATCAAAACCGGCTCTTACCGTACTATCATGGTCATCGGTGTGGAAATAATGACCCGGATAGTAGATTGGACTGATAGAAATACCTGTATATTATTTGGCGATGGGGCAGGGGCGGCTGTGCTAAAGAGGGCGGAGGATAATTCTAGCGGTATACTCTCGACCCATATCTATAGTGATGGTAATTACACTAAACATCTATATGGGCCGGGAGGTGGCACCCTTCATCCCGCCAGTCACGAAACCGTTGACCAGAGGCTCCATTTTATTAAGATGAATGGTAATGAGATTTATAAAGGGGCGGTGAAGGCCATGACAGAAGCAGCCAGAGAAGCCCTTAGTTATAACAACCTCCAACCAGAGAATATAGACCTCTTCATACCCCACCAGGCCAATCGCAGGATTGTGGATGCGGTAGTAGAGAAATTACAAATATCTGTAGGAAAAACCTTTATCAATGTAGAAAAGTATGGCAATACCTCTTCTGCCTCTATCCCTATTGCTTTAGATGAAGCGGTAAAACAGGGTAGGATCAAAAAGAATGATTTAGTCTTGCTGGCCTCTTTTGGTGCAGGGTTTACCTGGGGCTCAGCCCTAATCAGGTGGTAATTTCTCTTATGATAAAGACCAGATTATGTGACCTTTTGGGCATAGAATATCCTATTATCCAGGGGGGTATGGCCTGGGTATCTACCGCAGAGCTGGCTGCCGCCGTATCAGAAGCAGGGGCGCTAGGAATCATTGCTGCGGGAAATCTCACGGCTGAAGAAGTCCGAAAAGAGATCAGGAAGGCTAAAGAACTTACCCAAAAACCCTTTGGGGTAAATGCCCTCCTTTTATCACCTTTTATTGAGGAGGTTATGGCGGTAATTATAGAAGAAGGGGTAGAGGTAGTAGCGACCGGGGCAGGCAATCCCGGCAAATATATCCCTGGACTAAAAGAAAAAGGGATCAAGATAATACCACTAGTAGCCTCGGTAGCGTTAGCTAAACGCCTGGAGCGACAGGGAGTAGATGCTGTGGTAGCAGAAGGGATGGAGTCCGGGGGCCACATCGGGGAAGTTACTACCATGGCCTTGGTACCCCAAATAGCCCAGGCCCTTAAAATACCGGTCATAGCAGCCGGAGGTATCGCTGATGGTCGGGGTATAGTAGCAGCGTTGGCCTTAGGGGCTCAAGGAATACAGATGGGATCTAGATTTGTCTGTTCGGTCGAGTGTACTGCGCACTCAGCATTTAAAGAATTCTACCTTAAAGCAAAGGATAGGGATACAGTGGTCACAGGATATTCCACTGGTCATCCAGTAAGGATATTGAGAAATAAACTCTCGCGCGAATTTGAACGACTGGAAAGAGACGGGGCCTCACCAGAAGAATTGAATAAATTAGGGGAAGGAAAACTCAAGGCAGCAGCCGTTGATGGAGACATCGAATATGGGTCAGTGATGGCTGGCCAGATTGTGGGCTTGATCGAAGACATATTACCGGTAAAAGAGATAATACAGAAGTTAACCCAGGAGGCTGGCGAAATCATAAAATCCTTACCCCAGAATCTTATTAAGACGTAATTAGGTTAATAGGTCATCGGGTCACCAGGGGATTAGGTAACCTAATAACCCAATGACCCAATAACCCTATAACCCTATAATATGACCATAAAAAAGATTGCCTTTATCTTCCCCGGTCAAGGTTCGCAATATGTAGGTATGGGGAAAGATTTTTTTGCTGCCTATCCGATAGCTAAAGAGCTCTTCTCTCAAGCTAATGCGATACTTGGATACGACATGGCAAAGCTATGCTTTGAAGGGCCAGAAGAAGAGCTAAGGTTAACTATCAATACTCAACCCGCTATCTTCTTAAATAGCCTGGTAGCTCATAGGATACTGGAACAGGAAGGAATTCGACCGCAGATGGTTGCGGGCCATAGCCTGGGAGAGTATTCGGCCTTAGCAGCCGCTAACACTATTGGCTTTGCCGAGGCACTAACTTTGGTTAGGAAGCGGGGTCAGTTGATGCAAGAGGCTGTGCCAGCAGGTAAAGGGGCTATGGCTGCTATTATGGGCCTTGATACTCAAGCCGTGGAAAAGGCCTGCGCGAAGGTGAGTAATAAAAATAATGTTGTCCAGATAGCTAATTATAATTGTCCGGGCCAGGTAGTAATCTCTGGAGAGAAAGAAGCGGTAGAAGAGGCTATGGCTTATACTAAAGAGCTGGGGGCTAAAAGAAACCTCCCTTTGCCTGTTAGCGCTCCTTTTCATTGTCCGCTCATGGAGCCAGCCGAAGAAGGACTCCTGGCTGAACTGGAAAAGATACCATTCAAGGACCCCTCCTTCCCTATTGTAGCCAATCTCAAAGGAGAGGCAGTATATACCGGTATAGCAGCTAAAGAAGCCTTAAAGAGGCAGATAACTTCACCGGTAAGATGGGAAGAGTCTATGCGGTATTTGTTGAGCCAGGGGATAGAGGCCGTAGTAGAAGTAGGCCCGGGCCAAGTCCTTTTAGGATTGCTGAAGAGGATAGACAAAGGAGTTATCGGGTTAGGGGTAGAAGGCACGGCTAGCTTGCAAAAGACTCTGCAAGCCTTAAAGGCCAGGTGATTAGGTCATTACGTTATTACGTGATTCCGTCATTGGGTTATTAGGTCATTGGGTAATTAAATCACCCAATAACGTAGTGACCCAATGACCTAATCACCGTTGTTGCTGAGGGCTGATTGCTGAAGGCTTGAGATATGGTATTGGAAGGACAAGTAGCGATAGTTACGGGTGCAGCCCAGGGGATCGGTCGGGCTATTGCCCAGACATTGATCCAGGAGGGGGCTAATATTGTCCTCTCTGATATAAACCTTCCTAAGGCGGAAGAGACTGCTCAAGAGATCAGCGCTCTGGGTAGTGAAGTATTGGTTATTAAGGCCGATGTAGCAATACCTGAAGAGGCAGAACAGTTAGTCCATAGGGCTTTGGAGAAATGGGCTAGAGTAGATATCCTGGTAAATAATGCTGGTGTCACTAAAGATGCCCTGGTACTGCGGATGAGAAAAGAGGACTGGGATTATGTCCTAAATATTAATTTAACCGGCACTTTTAATTGTACTAAGGCATCAGTAAAGCCCATGATGAAACAGCACCGGGGTAAGATTGTCAATATATCTTCTGTAGTAGGGGTTATGGGGAATGCCGGGCAGAGCAATTATGCTGCCTCTAAGGCCGGGATAATTGGCCTGACCAAATCCCTTGCCCGCGAGTTAGCTCCCAGGAACATAAATGTTAATGCCATTGCCCCGGGGTTTATTGATACCGATATGACCCGGGGGTTACCGAAAGAAATAAAGGATAATATGATGAGCCAAATACCTATGGGCAGATTAGGTATACCGGAAGATATCGCTCATTGTGTAAAGTTCTTGGTCTCAGAAGAGGCCAGTTATATAACCGGGCAGGTTATCCATGTAAACGGCGGGATGTATACCTAGATAAGGAGGTGAGGATAAATTGGCCACGATAGAAGAGAGGGTTATAAATCTTATTGTAGAGCAGTTGGGGGTTAGTCAAGATGAAATAACCTCAGAAGCCTCGTTTATTGAAGACCTGGGGGCAGATTCTCTGGATACGGTAGAATTAGTCATGGCTTTTGAAGAAGAATTTGATATAGAAATTCCAGATGAAGAGGCCGAAAAGATCGTGCGGGTTAAGGATGCCATCAATTACATCAAAACCCATGCTTCTTAGTTAAACCCTAAATCCTAAATAAAGTCAAATGACCCGTGACCTTTAACCGTGAGGCCTAGCCAACGGACACGAAACACGGACACGGAGTTTTGAGATTTGGATTTAGAATTTTGATATTGTTTCGGATTTAGTGCTTAGGATTTAGAATTTGTCAGCCGGGCTTGCTTTCATTAAATGTGACATTGTCAGGTTGAAGAAACAGAAATGATAAAGGGGTGATTTTTTCTGAAGCGAAGAGTAGTAGCAACTGGATTGGGCTTAGTAACTCCTGTAGGTACTGGCTTGCAGAAGGTGTGGGAAGCTATCTGCCAGGGGCAATCCGGTATAGATAAGATAACACGTTTTGATACCAGTGATTTCCCTTGCAGGATTGCCGGTGAAGTACGAGATTTCAATCCAGAAGACTATATTGATAAGAAAGAAGTCAAAAAGATGGATATCTTTATCCACTATGCCTTAGCGGCTGCTAGTATAGCTATGGCAGATGCTGGATTGAAGATCAGCGAAGAGCTAGCCGATAAGGCGGGAGTAATAGTGGGTGTGGGTTTAGGGGGGTTACCGGCATTGGAGCGGTATCATATTCTCCTGCAGGAAGGGGGGCCAAAAAAAATATCTCCTTTTTTTATCCCAATGATGATAGCTAATCTGGCCGCCGGGCAGGTATCTATCCACTTTGGTTTCAAAGGACCAAATTCTTGTGTAACTACGGCCTGTGCGGCTGGAGCGCATGCCATAGGGGATTCTTTGCGGCTGATCCAACGGGGTGAGGCCGAGGTTATGATAGCCGGTGGGGCAGAGTCAACTATTACTCCTTTAGCATTAGGTGGTTTTTGTGCTATGAGGGCATTAACCTTCAGGAATGATACCCCGCAAAAGGCCAGCCGGCCCTTTGACAAAGACCGGGATGGTTTTGTCATGGGAGAGGGTGCCGGTATCCTTATATTAGAAGAGTTAGAGCACGCCTTGAGAAGGAAAGCCCGGATATATGCCGAGCTAGTAGGTTATAGTCTCTCCGCCGATGCCTATCATATTACCATGCCCGATCCAGAAGGAGGCGGGGCAGCCCGCTGTATGCAAGGGGCCTTAAAGGACGGAAATTTGCTACCCGAGGAGATAGATTATATAAATGCCCATGGCACCTCTACTCCCCTAAATGATAAACACGAAACCATGGCCATAAAGAAGGTATTCGGAGAACATGCCTATAAATTAGCCGTCAGTTCTACTAAATCCATGACCGGCCACCTCCTGGGAGCGGCCGGGGGTATAGAGGCCATCTTTTCCATCCTCACTATCTATAATGGAATCCTCCCCCCAACTATTAACTATGAGACCTCAGACCCAGAGTGTGACCTGGACTATGTACCCAATAAAGCCCGGAAGGCCGAGGTACGAACTGTGCTATCCAACTCCTTTGGGTTTGGCGGAACCAATGCCTGTTTGATCATTAAGCGCTTTGAAGGATAGGGCCTAAATGATCCTCCAAGAAGATAGGAAGCAGGCCCTGGAGCTATTTCAGCCCTTACTGGGTTATCATTTCAAGGACTTAGCTCTATTAAATAATTCCCTGACCCATAAATCCTTTGCTCATGAGCAGGGAGAAGAGACCCAGGATAACGAAAGATTAGAGTTCCTGGGAGATACGGTACTCAATCTGATTATTAGCCATTATCTACTGGATAAATTCCCTCATTATGCCGAAGGGGATCTAACCAAGATACGGGCCGCTATCGTCAATAACATCAGCCTGGCCAGAATGGCCCAGCAGATACAGTTGGGTGATTTTATCCTCTTGAGTAAGGGGGAGGAGCGCAGTGGTGGCCAGCATAAGCCTTCTATCCTGGCGGGCTGTCTTGAGGCCCTAATAGCAGCCCTTTATTTAGAAGTGGGCCTGGAGAAGGCTTCCAGTATCTTTTTTCACTGTTGGCAAAATAGGATAGAAGAGATTATTATCAGCAATGGGTCAGAAGATTATAAGAGTATTCTCCAGGAATTTATCCAGCGGGAATTGGCCTGCATGCCTGTCTATCAAGTGGTAGGTGATAGTGGGCCAGAGCACCGGAAAATGTTTGAAGTAGTACTAAGTATTAAGGGCCAGATATATAGCAGCGGTACAGGCCGGAGCAAAAAGGAGGCTGAACAAGAAGCAGCTATGCTGGCCTTAGAAAGCTTCCAGAAAGAAAGCCCCCCCTTTTAAAGCCCGGCATTATCACCTTCTTCATGCCCCGGATGGAAAGGGGCGTAACCACGACGTTACACGAATGAACACGAATGAGAAACCCTGTAATTTTCTGATAAAAACCCCCTCAATTCGTTTTCCGTTCAATACAAAGATTCTTTTATTCATTCGTGAAAATTCGTGTTTATTCGTGGCCGAACAATCAATAATATTCTTATTTCTAGCAATTATCTTAAAGACTACTGCCTTTGCTGAGCAACCCATAAAGCCATATGATATTGGGATAGAGGAGAAACTGGCTGGATATGTCCCGCTTGATGCATCTTTCTATGATGAAACCGGCCAAGCTATTAGTTTGAAGCAACTCATCCATAATCCCACTATTGTCTCATTGGTATATTATCATTGCGCTAATATCTGTAACCCTCTATTAAGTGGCCTTGCTGCGGTTCTGACCAAATTACCGCTAGAGCCGGGCAAAGATTATTCTGTCTTAACCATAAGTTTTGATGATAAAGACACCCCCACCACCGCCCTCCAGAAGAAAAAGAATTACCTAAAGGCCATAAATAAACCCTTCCCGGAAGAGGCCTGGAAATTTTTAACCGGTGATAGGGCCAACATAAACAAAATCACTCGCGCGGTGGGTTTTAAGTTTAAAAGGGAAGGAGAAGAATTTATGCATCCGGCAGCATTAATACTGCTTTCGGCTGATGGTAAGATAATTCGATACCTTTATGGCATCACTTTTCTGCCCTTTGACTTGAAGATGGCACTAACAGATGCCTCTGAAGGACGGATCGGGCCTACTATTAGCAAGGTCCTGTTATATTGCTACAGCTATGACCCTAAAGGGAAAAAATATGTGCTCAATATTACCAGGATAACAGGAGGTGCTGTATTATTATCTGTTGTAGCATTTTTCGTTTATCTGACAATAAAAAGTAAGGCACGAAACCGAAAAGAGGGTTAATGATTATGGCAGACGAGGCAGTTGTAAGCAACTATGCTGGAATAAGTTTTTATGAAGAGAAGGGGCGTTATAGTGGACTCCTCTCCTGGGTTTTTTCAACTAACCACAAAAGGATCGGGTTGCTTTACCTGATTTCCATGCTCACTTTCTTCGCCACTGGCGTATTCCTCGGGTTATTGCTGAGACTGGAATTAATTGCACCCGGGAAAACAATTATGGAACCCCAAACCTATAATGCAATCTTCACCCTCCATGGGGTAATAATGATATTTTTGTTTATCATACCCGGGCTGGCAGCGCCTTTTGGAAATTTTTTCCTGCCCATACTGATAGGGGCAAAAGATGTATTCTTCCCCAGGCTGAACCTGCTCTCCTGGTGGCTTTTTATCAGTGGGGCAATTTTGGCCATAATATCTCTTTTCACTCGTGGTGGACCCATTGATACCGGCTGGACGTTCTATGCGCCATACAGCATCAAGACTGGGACAAATGTTTCTCTGGCCGTTTTTGCCGTATTTCTTATTGGTTTTTCCTCAATACTTACCGGGCTGAATTTCCTGACAACAATACACCGGCTCAGGGCACCAGGGATGAAGTGGCTCCGCTTACCACTTTTTGTCTGGTCCCTCTATGCCACGGGTTGGATACAGATTCTTGCCACGCCAATTATAGGTATTACCTTGTTGCTGGTAATACTAGAAAGATTTTTCGGGGTCGGATTCTTTGATCCGGCTAAGGGTGGCGACCCCATATTGTACCAGCATCTATTCTGGATATATTCGCACCCCGCAGTCTACATTATGATCATCCCTGCGATGGGCGTCATCTCTGAAATAATCCCTGTTTTTGCCAGAAAAACAATTTTTGGGTACAAAGCCATTGCCTTTTCCAGCCTTGCCATAGCGCTGGTAGGGTCTTTAGTATGGGGGCATCATATGTTTGTCAGTGGACAAAGTTATACCGCCGACTGGATTTTCTCTTTGCTTACTTTTCTAGTTGCAATACCAAGCGGGATAAAAGTTTTTAACTGGGTAGCGACCTTATATAAGGGCTCCATAGAACTCGCAACCCCTCTTCTATATGCCCTTTCGTTTATTTTTC
The DNA here is from genome assembly GCA_001803565.1 of Nitrospinae bacterium RIFCSPLOWO2_12_FULL_45_22. Classification (GTDB taxonomy): domain Bacteria; phylum 2-12-FULL-45-22; class 2-12-FULL-45-22; order 2-12-FULL-45-22; family 2-12-FULL-45-22; genus 2-12-FULL-45-22. The sequence continues at coordinate 12,593 of MHDQ01000278.1, forward strand.
TATTCTCTATTGGTGGACTATCCGGGGTAATCCAAAGCGCCTTAGCAGTAAATGTACATCTGCACGATACCTATTGGATTGTTGCCCATTTTCACTACGTAATGTTTGGGGGGGCAGGGTTTGCCTTTTTTGCTGCTTTGCATCATTGGTTCCCGAAGATGTTTGGCAGGATGTATAACAGAAGGCGGGCAAAATGGGCCTGGTTTATTCTATTCATCGGCTTTAACACCCTCTATCTCCCTATGTTTATCCTTGGGTGGCAGGGTATGCCCCGGAGATATTATGACTACCTCCCACAATTTCATACTGGACATTTGATTTCTACTATCGGTTCCTGGATACTTGTCTCAGGTCTGATTTTAATGTTTGCTAATTTAATCCATGCCTTTTTTAAGGGTGTAAAAGCAGATAATAATCCCTGGGGTGGCTCTACCCTGGAATGGCAGATAGCATCTCCGCCGCCGCCAGACAATTTTGACCAGATACCACTGATAGAACATGGGCCTTATATATTTGGGACGCAGATTTTCGCAGATTCACGCGGATAGCTAGAATACAGGAGTCAGTAGTCAGCATTCAGAAGGGAAGGTGATTGTTCCGTTCATACTGGCTTCTGGATTCTGACTCCTGTATTCCCTAAGCAGTATGATCTGCGTCGGGTACCCACGGAGTGGGTGTGCATCCAAAAGGGCAATTCCTATGCTATGAACTTAAAGGAAGGCGCTAAAATGAGTGATGAAAGACATAGGGATTATGCTGGTGCAAAAATAGGGATGTGGCTGTTCCTCTTTACCGAGATACTCCTTTTTGGAGGGATGTTTTTACTCTATTCCGTCTATCGCTTAAAGCACCCGCAGGATTTTCATAATGCTGCCGGGGAACTAAACACAATAATAGGCGCTCTAAACACCCTTATCCTTATTACCAGCAGCTTAACCATGGCCCTCTCCATTTCGGCCACCCAGAAAGGACACAAGAAATTATCTACCCTGTTCCTGGTTTTAACTATCCTTTTAGGTACTGCATTTCTGGTAGACAAATACTTTGAATGGGGTGCCAAATTCCATCATGGTATTTATCCCAATTCTCCTGAACTTTTAACGTACACCAAAGGCAAGGTGCTTTTTTATGGACTCTATTTTGTAATGACTGGTTTCCATGGGCTACATGTGCTTATTGGAGTGCTTATACTTTCAGTGATGTTAGTTTTAGTCATGAAAACAAAAATCCATAAGACAGATTTTATTAAACTAGAAAATTCTGGCTTGTACTGGCACATGGTTGATATAATCTGGATTTTTCTCTTCCCCCTCTTTTATTTAATAACCTAGCCGCACCGGCTTACGGTGCCAGTAACTATTGGCATCGCAAGGCGATGCTGCTACGATGAATGGGAGAAATGATAAAGGAGATGACAATGGACCAAAAAGAGACACAGTATCATATTGTAAACTATGGAACTTATATGCTGGTGTGGATCGGTTTGGTAATCCTGACAGGAATTACTATTACAGCAGGAAGTATGAATTTAGGGGGCTTAAGTATCTTAACCCCATTGCTCATTGCCTTGTTAAAAGCGGGATTGGTACTCTATTTTTTCATGCACCTCAAATATGAGGAAGACATTTTTCAAATTATATTGCTTTTCCCGGTGATAATACTAACCATATTCATCGGGCTTACCTTCTTCGATATCTCTTTCAGGTAGGGCTAGGTCATGATTTCTGGGTATTCTAATTTGGCAGATACGGTAAGCAGTGTTTTTCTGTTTATTGGTGGGATATGCGTTGCTCTCCTGGTGTTGATTACCTTTTTTATGCTCTATTTTGTAATAAAATACAATAGGAAAAAAAACATTCCCCCAGTTAATATTGAGGGGAATACATTTCTGGAAATCACCTGGACAATAATACCTACCATTCTGGTGCTGGTGATGTTTTATTATGGCTGGACGGGGTATAAGGTAATGAGAGTTGTGCCAGAAGACGCCATGGTTGTGAAGGTAACAGCCCGGATGTGGTCCTGGCTCTTTGAATATGAAAACGGGACACAGAGCGATGTATTAAATCTCCCGGTTGGAAAACCGGTAAAGTTGCTGCTGTCTTCACAGGATGTGATACACAGTTTTTATATCCCTGCATTCAGGATAAAACAGGATGTTGTCCCAGGAATGGAAACCTACGCGTGGTTTACACCTGCTGAGTTAGGCCCATATGATGTCTTTTGTGCTGAATATTGTGGCCTGCGGCACTCATACATGCTGGCAAAGGCTGAGGTAATGCCCGAGGAGAAATTCAATGAGTGGTATAGCAAAGAAATACCAACGGAGAAAATAGCCAAAAAAGAACCCCTGGGATTGGAACTTATAAAGGCTAAAGGATGTGATGGGTGCCATACCAGAGATGGTTCTCCCTTGTTGGGACCAACATTCAAAGGAGTATTCGGAAGGAAGGAGAAGGTTCTGACGGGCACTAAAGAGAGAGAGATTATGGTAGATGAAGAATATATACGGAAATCAATGTTAGAACCCATGGCTGATCAAGTAGCAGGATTCCCGCCAATTATGCCATCCCAAAAAGGTTTACTAACCGAGGCTGAGATTGCAGAGATAATAAAATATTTGAAGGAATTGAAATAAAAGTATGAGGATACAGAAAATAGGATACAGGAAACAATTGACATTAGAGGAGTTTGGAGATTTAGTTGTTTGGCAAAAAGTGCGCCAACCTTATCCCCCCCTTTATCCTGTTTTCTATACCCTGTATTCTAAGATCAAAATATTCTTCGAGCTGAGCAAAGTAAAGATATCGCTCCTGGCGGCTCTATCTACTGCCACGGGTTTTATCCTTGCTACTGATGGATTATTAGCCGAAATAATTATTCCGACACTAGGAATTTTTTTGCTCGCATGTGGCGCCTCTGCGCTAAATCAATATCAGGACAGAAAAATAGACGCATTGATGGATAGGACAAAACTGCGGCCAATACCCTCAGGAAAAGTGCCGCCATTCAGGGCTTTATTTGTTGCATTATTACTGATCTTTGCTGGCTCCTTAATACTTTTCTCTGGCTCTACCTTAGCGGTATTGGGTTTAGGGGTCTTCGCAGTCTTATGGTATAACGGCGTCTATACCTATCTTAAAAGAAGGAGTACCTTTGCGGTGTTACCCGGTGCCCTGATTGGTGCGATACCCCCAGCTATAGGCTGGGTAG
>MHDQ01000279.1 GCA_001803565.1 Nitrospinae bacterium RIFCSPLOWO2_12_FULL_45_22
GTATAATGTTTATGACCTCCTGGTACAAACTCAATTATTTTGACACTATGATTAGGTCATGGGTTATACCCCATTATTCGTAGAATAATGGGCGTTTTGACAGTTTACCTGGCCTCCTCTATTGAGGTATTATTAACCCCTTGGGAAAGGAGGCCGCCATGTCAGCAAAGAATCTTAAACCAGAAGAAAAGCTCCAAATTGTCCTGGAAGGTATCAGAGAGGGTAATATTGCGGCTCTCTGCCGCCGCCATGCCATTCATCCTTCTGATTACCACCGGTGGAAAGAGCAACTTTTTAAAAAAGCTAAAGAGGTCTTCAACAATTCTAAAATCAAGAAAGACCCTGAATTAGAACGAATCCAGAAAGAAAAGGAGAGGTTAGAGCGAACCCTCTTGGACTTAACCTGTGAGCTCCAGCTTTAAAAAAAAAGAGTGGACTAGGGCTCACTGGAGAGGTAAAGGGTAACCGCTTAACCCCAGAGATAAAGCTTGAGCTGATGGAACTGATAGCTTCTCTTCCCTGGCCAGGTAACAAGAGTTGCCGGGTATTGAAGTTAAAACGGGGCCGATATTGGCGATGGAAGAATAGATATGATGGGACTCTGTCTTCTTTGGAGGACAGGGCCCCTATCGCCCAGATTCGTCCCCATGCCCTTTTACCAGAGGAAAGGCAAGAGATCATCTGCTTTGCCTTAGATAACCCTAAAGAAAGACATAGGAAACTAAGCTTTCTCATGATTGATCAGGATATCGGCTATTTCAGCCCCTCTACGGCTTACCAGGTCTTAAAGAAGGGGGGGGCCAAACCCTGGGTATCTCTTAAAAAGCCTATGAGAAGACAAGACATTGAAGTTACAGGCCCTAACCAGGTCTGGTACATAGATATTACCTATCTTAAGGTCAACGGGAGAAATTGGTATCTCATACCGGTTCTGGATAAATACTCTCGATTGATAGTGTACTGGGAACTCTGTTGGACGATGACTGCTCATGATGTTAAACGGATAGTAGACTTTGCCCTGGAAAAGGAAGGGCTTCATCTCCAGGAACAAAAGCCTAAGATCATCAGCGATAATGGTACCCAGATGGTAGCCAAAAGCTTCAAAAAATTCCTTAAAGACCTGGGGATTAAACATATCCGTATCGCCTATCGCCACCCTGAAAGTCAAGGGCGGATCGAGGTCTTCTTTAAGACCTTAAAATACGAATGCTTCTATCATGGGGAATACCAAAATGCTCATGAAGCCCATAGGGACATAGAAGCCTTCATTCACTATTATAACTACCAAAGATTACATCAGGGAATAGGTTTTGTTACCCCTTATCAAAAACATATTGGCCGGGCTGATGCTATAATTGCAGCTAGAAAGGCCAAACTCGCCCTGGCCAAAGAATTACGGAAAGCCCTCAATAGGGGAGAAAAGGTTAAAGCGAACCCCATGCCAGAGATGGTCGGTCATAGTGTCTTAATTTAAAATTTTGGTTGAAAAGGTCATAAACAATGCAGCTCGTTGTTGTGGCTCTACAGGAGCAAGGACGTGTTGAAGTGACGAAGAAGTATGCTTGTCGCGAAGAAGTCTCGATCGATCGTTTCAAGTGGTGTATGCTGGTAAATACTCAGCAATGAGTTATCGAGTCGCCAGGGAACGGCAAGGAACCCGTGGCACCTAACTCGGCGCTCCACACGGACGCGGCAAAAAGCGCCGCACCGGTGAGCTTGGTGCGTTAGATTTTCCTGGAAACTTTTGTTGGCGGCACATAGGGAAGACCAGACAACAAATCCTGTTTTCTGAAATACCGACAATGCTCTGGATGATTCACCATTCCTCGCAAGAGAGCCGCAAACGATTTTCGTGGTGCCCGGGGTTGCCCCTCAAGAAGCACCCGTGCTTCCTTGTACGCCTCATACGCAAGAATGTCGGTAGCTTGCAAGGGGCTGAAATACCTTTTATCGGTAAAACTCAACCCTACCCATCTATAGCGATCCTGACGAGCGGGATCTTTTTTGATTTGATCCGCGAGTTTTAATAGTTCCCCCTTATGAAGCGCCCCATCCTCAAATATATAACCAATAGGCTCCCGGTGTCCAACCTTATCAGCCCATGCAGCAATCGCCTGAAGGCACATGAGAGCACAGAATGCATATGCATTCTGTGGTGCCCCAGGATCACGTTGCCACAATGCTGCTTCCTTGTAGTCCTTAACCCCAACTGCCGCAACGACCGGAATTGTTATCCTTCTCTTAATAATTTCAAGGAACTTTTTGAGCCTCTCTATTCGCTCATCTTCTTTCCAATCTTTGAACTGTTTCTGCCGGTTCTCGTAATCCACCATATGGAAGAAAGAGATACCTGTCTGCTTCAGGGCCTTATCCCATTCTGACTGTAGACGAGCCCACTGCTTATCGGGGGCAAGAAACCCTGCCACCACAACGACCGGAGAATCCCTATGCACTCCACTCTCATCGAAGTAGGCTCCGAACATGACCAGAATCTTCTCGCACACCTTATGCGGCAAGACAAGACTCGTCATCTCGCGCACGGAAACATGCCAACCGAGGGGCAGGAAATCTAACCATCGGCTGGAGACCGACGTTGCTTCGCAGCGCGGCTCAGCCGAGGCGTTACTGCTCTCATTGCTTTAGCTCCCTCATTCTATCAGGGTTTAACCATGTCAGGCTCAAAGCCCCAGCTCTTCTCCTACCAGAAAGACAGTGATTTGTGTAGCCATGGGTCTTTTATGCAGGGTCACAAATATGTTGCAGATACGGGCTGGGGAATTGCAATCCACACAAACCCCGGTCTCTGCACAGGGGGTAGGAACAGGTATGCGTTTGGCATCTGTTGGAGCCGCATAATGTCTTACCCTCCTGACTGCCTCATCTAAATCCTCTACGATCTTGTTATATCCAGCTACCACTATGACTTGTTGGGGGCCAAAAAACATTGCTCCTACCCGATTACCATTACCATCAATATTGAACAGTTGCCCTTTTTCGGTAACGGCATTAGTCCCACTAAGGAATAGATCACAGGAATAAATTTCCCGCATAATAGGCAGCATCTTGGCCATGGCGGTCATCAGGTCTGTCTCCGTTTCCAGAACCTTTGTTGGGTTCAAGAAGGTAATATCTTCCCGGCGATCGAGTCTTTCGATCAATCCAATTTCCTCCAGGGTCAAAGAACCACCTACACCAACCTTGGAACCGGCTGGTATTAGCTTGAGGATCTCTTCACAGGCATCCTTTGCTGCTGGGTAATATCTGGCCCCAAAACCATTCTTTTCTAAAGCAGATATTGTCCGTTTAATCCGTTCCCCTAGATACCAATCCTTTAATTCTTTTGATGTTTGCATGATACGCCTCCTCTCTAATTAAGTTTCTTGGTTTCTTTGGATTCTCTTACAATCTCTAAAAATCCCTCCAGGTGTTCTTCTAGGGCGGCCCTGTTTTCTCCCGGCAAATCTGTATCAATGGTAGTGGTTGGGATGTTAAGCTCCATTCTTATATTATCAGTTATACACCGTGCTGTCTTGGCGATGTAGTTACAGCCAAAGGCACAGTCAAAGATACTGCCATCGGCCTTCATCTGTTTTGTTAGCCCAGTCACTAACTTCGCCCTCTGGGTCATGGGCTGAGTAAAGGGTATGGAAAGATCCCTCTTGGCTAAGGCTATAAATGGCTCCTCATCCTCATTCACATCGGCACGGAATAGGTTCCAGACGCATTCCAATCCAGCCAGAGTACCACCCAGGTCTTCCAAAAGGTTATATATTTTTATCTCAGAAGTAGTTATCCCAGAGAAAAATATCCTCACAGCATCATCTCTTATGCCCGGGCCTTTTATCCTCTTCGTTGCCCGCTCCCTTATCTCCATCAATATTGTATCAAGGGTGTCATTGGCCGCTACAGGATCGCTTTGCCAATCATCAACCAAGACCATGGTGAGGATAAAGTCCAGGGCAGATATGGGGGAAGGGTCTAACAATAAAAAGTCCATTAGCTCTCTGATTTTTTTTCTCATACGATTATGAAACCTTATGGACTCCATCAAATCGGCCTTTTCGACCTTTTTCTTGGTTAGTCTTTCCATAGTCTTTACAAAGGTTTGTAACTCACCGACCATATAGTCCAGCGCATTGTCCTCTTTGCCTTCCAGATGGGGGAAGAAGGGCTGGTCCAGGAAATGGACCTCAGGGATGATGTCAGACAAGTTTTCACCATTATAAGGAGAATTGGTACACCAGGGGCCAACAAAGGTATAATAGGCATCTACCGGGACGAGCTGGCGGCGTATAGCAGCATTACCTACGGCTTGCCAGGCACAGGCCTCCGGCGAGAGTTGCTCCCGACCTTCGGTAGCTAAGCTATAATCTCTTGTGTAAATCAGGTGGGCCATAGAGATAAAAAAGGGGTCTACCGGTATAACCCCGCAACCATAATAAATATCTGTAGGATTGGCTGGGTACTTCACAACTATGGTTTTACCTTGATTATGGGCTTCCTTGAGCCGCTCCAACTGGGTAAGGGAAAGGTAAGCCAATTTTCTTATTCCGACCAGTTCCATATCTATCCGCAGATCGGCCAGACCAGGAAAGTGCCTGGGGGCTTCCTGCATTAAATACTCACCGATCTCTGCCATAGGGATAAATCCACCATTCCCCATACTTAATCCTTCTAATAATTTCTCAGACATTTCCCTCCCTCCTATTGTAAGCCTTTAGCTATCAGCCGTCAGCTTTCAGCTAAAACTAGTTGTCAGGGTTTAGGGGTCAGGGATCAGCTTTTTAATTTCTATACCCCGAACTCTAATTGCTGACCCCTGATTATTGAGTGCTGTATTTCTGGCCCTGAAGTAGTTCTATAAATGCCTCCATCCTTGTCCTGATCTGGCCCAGGCTAATAGAAGAATAATCTGAATTTATATGGAGCAGGGGGATACCCATCTGGTTGAGCCATTTGCGATCGTCTTCTACCTTAAATGCATAGGCATCGCAGAACCTTAAGGTATAGGAAATAACCCCAGCAACCCGGTATTGCTTGATCAATTCCTTTATATGTTCTCTGCGAGCATTGCCTTCTCTTCGGACATCGGGCAGGGTAGCGCATGGAATCTTTCCAAGATACCTACGAGCTAGCCCTTCTAGAGTAGGTTCTTCCACATCGTTCCAGAACCATCGGGTGCCGGTGCAAAGCTCATCTATCACGATATTTACCCCGAGTTCTTTAACAAGGTCAAGGATCTTCCTATCCCCGGATGCCAGGATACTTCCTGCTATAAGGAGCCTCGGCCCTCTTCTATTACCCTTTCTTCGTTCCCTGATTAATGCCAATTCCTCTAGGACAGTGTCAAGGATTTTAAGGTATTTCTGGCGGTCCAATACAAATCCAGCCTCAACTATCTCATGTGCCTCCTCCCAAGAGACCGGTGGGAACTCTTCTTTAAGGAAGTTATATATAGCCCTTAACTTTTGCCGGATAGAATTATAGAGGGAAATAGAGTTTTTTAAGTCTTCCTCGGTTATCTTCTTATCAGCTATTTTTTCTATTCTTTCGCGAAAATCTTCCAACTCTCTTAGATAATACGCTAGTGCCTGGTTCTCTCCAAACTTCCTGGGTAGCCCTATGGGGATGACTTGGACCCCAAAATATTTTTCTAGGGTTTCTAGAACCCATTCCATCTGGACACAGGCGGGTGATTCCACAATATAGTTGGTAGCCATAAAAAATGGGTCTTTACCACTGGCACGATAGCCTATGCACGATTTAGCATAGGAGCAGGAATTGGGGGTTATATATTCACCACCACTTATCTCAGGCTCTTTTTCTCCGCCCCACATTAGCCGTATAGGGCTGAGCCCGGCGGCATGGATCAGCTCCTCAGGGACATAATTACAAAAATAGCCTATAGGGGTGCTCCATCTCAACTCTTCGGGTCTGGCTGCAGAGGCCCTTTTAATTTCTTCTAATCCTTTGATCATAATTATTTCTCCTTAAGGATTAACCCTATAGGAGATACATCTTAATTTTTACTTGGGTGTGGCTATTCTTTGTCATAAAGCCTATGACGTAGCATGCTACCTCCCTACTTTCTATTGTATCACGAATTCTATTTGTGCTATTTGAGGTACGGATAAATCCGTGGCTCCAAAAAAGTTCGTGGATTTCTGCCAGAAAATAGCCCCCCCAATTCAATTAGAAATTGTTTCTTTCTTTTTTAGGGCATATGGCACATATTGCGGTAGCTTTGAGACGGTTCAGAAAATAAGAGGATCAGCCTAGTCATTGGAGTTAGAGGTAAATGTTTAGATGCCAATAAACCCAATCCATCTTATAGGTTTGAGATTGTCCATGTCAATCTAATTTTTTGTCAAGCCAAAATAGAAATGTCCTATTTTTACCAAAATAGAAATGTCCGGTTTTAAGGTACTGGAAGTATCCGTTCTCTCTCCTTT
>MHDQ01000280.1 GCA_001803565.1 Nitrospinae bacterium RIFCSPLOWO2_12_FULL_45_22
AGTATAAGCCTTATCCTGTTGGCCCTTAGCCTGCTATTTTTTATTATGGAGGAATATAATTTACGGACGGCCTTACTAGCGGCCCTAACCCTCTCGGCCTTTCTCAACACTTATCCCTGGATGCTGGGTTATCTCTTAGGTCCTATCGGTATTTATCTGCTCTATCTCTGGCGCTGGCAAAAAAAACCTTTATCGGAATTAATCAATACCGTAGTTAAGACCGCCTTTTTTGCCTTATGCTTCAATCCTCTGGTCATTATCCGACTTGTCCGACAATTATCCTGGCTCTCAAGGTTACCTAAGGCCTATCTTGGTGGTAACATAACAGAATTTATAAGTCTGACAGAGCTTTATGGCTTATCCCACCACCGGTTAGCTGATGAAGGCTGGTATCTTTCTCCGTATTTTCAAATCCTTATCCTGTTTATATTCGCCGGTGCCCTGGCTTTAACCTTCTATGGGTTGATAATAGCATCAGGCAAGCAGCGGGCATTGCTCCTGTCTCTGGCTATTCCTTCCATTCTCAACTTCTTTTATTTGAAATACCTGGCCGATTATCCTTACGGTTTTTTTAAGAACCTCTCTATGTCAATAACAATTACTATGATGCTATTGCCCATAGGCTTATTCTCCTTGTATGGCCGGATAAAGAGACATCCCTGGCCTGGCTTAATCGGGAACAGGTTTGCCGGGCTTCTTCTGGGTCTACCCCTCGCCTTTGCCGGGGCATATATCCTGATCAATATCTATACCCTCGTCCTTTTGACTAAAGTGACCAGTAAAAGCATGACCCTTAATCTCTCGGCCCTGAAAGATCTAGCTACCAAAGTCAAGTCGCTCCACATCCCCGGCCCTATCTACCTTAAAGATGATAAAGAGACCCGGATGCTCTGGCTTACTTATTTCCTGGAGAGCCAGCCCCTGGCCTTAAATAACCTCTCTCCTTTGATCTATTACGAGATGTATCCCTTTGCCAGGCCAAAGGATTTTTACCAGGATGGAATAAGTCAAGACTATGTGCTGGTAAAGCGAGAAAGAGATATGCTACCCACCTGGGCAGAAAAAGTCCTCTATGAAAATCGGGAATATCAGTTGTTAAAGAAAAAGCCAGAAGTACTTTATCACCTGGACCTTAAACCCCGACCCTTATTATTACATAACCGGGATAAGGTAAAGATAACGGTTCAACCGGAGAGGATAGCGATCAATTCCCGGAGTTATAACCTTCCCGGGGCTCTCTCAGCTCAGGGCCAGGAGTTAGGGCTAAGGTTCTTCGCCCCCCGAGGAGCGGGCTATGTATGGGAGCAAGACGGGATAAAAAAGACCATATACCTAGGGCAAGATACCGGTAAAATAAAGAAAGAAATAGGGCCTTGGCCATTCCAGATAGAAATAACCAACCTGAGCCCCCGTACCATGATCTTTCCCTGGTTAGAGATCACTGGGAAAAAAGATATATCGGCGGAAACATTTATGCCTCCTAGAGGCACAAAGGAGGATAAAAATGTCATTGCGAGGAGCGGGTACCCACCCGAAAGTGTGGGTGGGACGAAGCAATCTCATAAGATTGCCACGCCCGCCTTCGGCGAGCTCGCAATGACAAGAGAGGGCTTATTTTCAAAGGATAGTATTCTTAGTTACTTTCCGGAGCCTATGCTGCCTGATACGGATTTTTATATTGTAGCAGGCTGGTATGATCTGGATCTGACGGATAAGGGTGAGAAAGGGCGCTGGACTGGGGCTAATGCCATATGCCTCTTCCGGAATCCTTATAAGAAAAGCCTCTTAAAGATAAAAGGACAGGTCTCCCACTGGGCAATAGAGGGGAAGAAAGTACCACGGGTGCAGATTCTTCTCAATGGGTTCCGGCTAGATAATTTTATCCCCCAGGATCAGGAATTTGTGCGGGAATTAATCCTGGATAAAAGCAACCTGGGCAATAGCCAGTGGTGTGAGCTATCTTTCGGAGTGGATAAGACCATTACCCCACACCAATATGATCATAGTGGTGACCGGCGGGAACTAGGGATAAAGATTACCCACATTCAACGCACGGACTATTATAACCCCCCGGAGAAGCTCTTCCCTGGCTCAGAATTTTATCTGGTAAAAGGCTGGCATGAGCTGGAATCAAAAAAAACTAAGGATCAAGCTTACCGTTGGACTAAGGCCAAAGCCCGCACCCTCTTCCGAAACCCCCACAAGAAGAGCCTCTTGCGGCTCAGGGGGGAACTGCCCTATCTAGACCTAAACGCTCCCTCCCGGCCTAATATTAAGCTCTTGCTCAACGGTAATCTCCTGGCTAATTTTGTCGCCCAGGATAAAAATATAAGGAAAAATTTTGTCCTGGAAGGAGACTCATTGGGTAGCGAGGCCTGGTGCGAGCTAGAGCTGGCTATTGACAAGACTGTTATCCCCAAAATGCAAGAAGGAAAAGAAGACCGACGAGAGCTGGGTATAAAGATCACCCGTTTAGACCTGCATGACTATTTTGCCCCACCAGAAAGAGTCCTCCCAGACTCAACGGTTGATCTTTATGCAATTACTGGCTGGCATGAGCTGGAATATGGCAATAAAATAGCCAGGAACCATCCCCGGCGCTGGACAGAAGCCCAGGCCCTGGCCTTGCTAAAAAACCCTGGCCGGGAAGGAACCCTGGGGATAGCTGGCACCCTCCCACCAATCTCCTTTCCTTCCCCACCCATCGTCCAAATATTACTCCGGGGCGAGGAGATAGATAGATTCGTACCAGCAGGTAAAGAATTTTATCGGGAGCTCCCGGTTACTAAAGACCTACTGGGCCCTTCTCCCTGGCTGGAGCTATCATTCTCCACCAATCAGGTATTTATCCCCGATGCCCATTATAAAACCGGAGATCACCGGGAATTAGGGATTTGTATAACCAGGGTAGATTTTAGAGAAGGGACTTTGGGTAGCCAGAGAGCTGAGCCGGTCGTAGATTTTGGCAAGCCAGAAGCCCATAAATATATAGCGAATGGATGGTCCTGGGATGAGACCTGGCCAGATGGTAGGGACTTCAACTGGGCCTGCAATAAGGAATCTATTCTAAAGCTAAACCTACCAAAGGTCTCAGACTATGTTATGAATTTAAGGATGATCCCTTTCCGGGGGCCCACTAACTCATCGCAGCAGATGAATATCTACCTTAATGGACACCTCCTAACCGGGTTAAGGTTGATCAATGATCAGTGGCTGGAATACCAGGTATTTATCCCCTATGATTATCTCTCTACCCTCGAGACCAATACCTTCCGGCTTGGGTATAAATATCTGGGCTCTGTGCCGGGCGATAGCCGGAGTCTAGCTGCTGCCTTTGATCGAATTAGCTTTACTAAAACCGGTCTGCAACGATTATTACCCGATTCTGCTCTCTATATGGGTCAGGGTTGGTATGAGTTAGAAGAAGACCCAGAGACAGGTAGGTACTGGCGGAAAGGCAATAATGGTGCTGAATTCTGGCTAAAAAAAACCCGGGAAAATACCTATCTTAGTCTTAAAGGAGAATTAATATCCTATCCTGAGGGGGGGTCGTCCCAGGTCCAGTTGTGGACAGGGGAAAAAGAGCTGGGCCGGATAAAAACTGTAGGCAGAGCCTTTGCTGGCGAGATAAGGATAACACCAGAACTCTTTTCTGATTCAACCTGGCTCAAGCTTAATATCACCACTACCCGGAAGGAGAAAAGGGTAAGCTTTAAGGTACAGGAATTGCGCCTGCAAGAGAGAGTCCTGCCTGACTCACCGGCTCGGGTGATAAGGGGCTGGAGTGATCTAGAGATAGTTAGTGAGCAAGAGGAGTATTGGCGTTGGACAGAAGATGCAGCAGAGGCAGACCTACCCAGTTCGAAGGAAGGGGGATATTGGCAACTCCTGGGAGAAACCCTGCCCTTAAAGGCTTATCCGACACCACCTCAGATCAAGCTAGAACTTAATGGTAAAGAGATGGACTCTTTTGTCCCTCTCAATCCCCAATTCCTATGGCAGTATAGCGCCCCAAAAGAACCGGTAAAATTAAGACTAAGCATAGACCAGACAGTTATACCGAATAGTTTCTACCATAACGGTGACCAGCGCCGGGTCGGTTTGAAGATAAAGGGCCTGCGTCATCTTAACGGGCAAGAGCAACTGCCCGGGTTATTAATCAATTTGGGAGAGAAGAGGGCAAGAGATTATCTCCGCGCTGGCTGGTCCAGTGATGAGCGGGGAGATAATATGACCAGTTTTGTCTGGGCCACGGCCAAAGAGGCCTTGCTCCAATTCTCCTTACCCCGGAAAGCCGATTATTTCCTGAACCTGAGGCTGATGCCTTTTACCTTCCCAGGGGCATCTCAACAGACCACCAAAGTTTATCTTAATGACAAATTGCTAGCCGAGATACCCTTGATTAAACCGGAATGGCAAACATACCAGCTATTTATCTGGACTAAGTATCTGGCCCGTAAAGGCCCTAACACCCTCCGCCTGGTCCATAGCTATACCCAAATACCCAGGCAGGTACTGGCCAGCCAGGACCAGCGAGACCTGGCAGTAGCTTATGACTATATCTCCTTTATTCCAGCACCAGCCACCACCAAACCCCCTCTGCTCCTACGCCTAAAGCGCAAACTCCACTACCTCTGGACTCGCTCCCTATAAAAGGGTTTTTGGTCCACTTTTCACTTACAGGTGTAGCTATTCTTTGTCGTCAAAGAAAGTGAGTTGACAAGCCGGATCATTATGATTTAATCTAATTTTGTCGTTTTCCCATTGCTGGTTCCAGATTCTTTAGCTTGATCCCACTAGCTCCTTTTTCATGCAGTGTATACTTGTTCATTCCCCTGATAAATAGAACCAGTGTTTCATTCGACGGTAAATAAGGTTCCCTAAGCAATGAATGGTCAGCTATCTCAAAGATGTATGCTATGGCTGCCGGGCAAGTACCTACCATTATCTGGGAGACATAAAGGCTTCTGACCCAAGTAGCATTTTTAAAGAATAGATATACAGGGATTTTGTTTATGGCCTTTTTAGCCCTGTAAATAGACATTGAATTTTATCCTGTAATAGAAATTTAAACAGGGATAGATAGGATGAACAGGATGTCCTATTTGCTTCTATCCTGTTTATCCCTGTTAGAAAACCCCTTTCATGGTTACGAAAAGTTTTAGGTAATAACTAAAGAGCAAAGACCCCGGGGTCCTTATCTTAGCTCTTGGTTCTTAGTTCTTTGTTCTATATTTGTCTCTAATTTTTGCTCAAACAAAATCCCTATTATATGTGTGTATCAAGGGAGGAGCCGTATCTTTACTAATTCAAAAAGGGGGGTGGGAGAAATGAGCACAGAAGACGCCTATCAGAAAGGCCTGGAGGTTATGGAGCACCTTATGGGTGCTGCCGGTCGGGATGGGGTAGTGAAATGGTTCGATGAGTTCGACCCTGAATTGGCCCAGATGGTGGTGGGACATATCTTCGGCACAGTCTGGACCCGACCGGGGATGGACATGCGCAGCCGTTCCCTGATTACCATGGCTACCCTGGCTGCCCTCAACCGCGGCCCGCAATTACGTGTCCATATCCAAGGTGCCCTCAACCTGGGCATATCAGAAAAGGAGATTGTAGAATTGTTGGTCCACATCGGCTTTTATGCGGGGTTACCAGTGATGGCCGAGGGTCTTAAAGCCGCCCGGGAGATTTTCGATGAGCGGCGGCAAGGGACAAAGTAAGGATGGCATTAGGTATGTTATTTCAATGAAACTGCCTTGGGAGATGCGAGATGAATTGCTTTCGTGACAAGTACGGACCTTTGGCTTTGATCACAGAGGCATCATCGTATATAGGCACTGAAGGCCGCATAAAGCGGGAAAAATAATTTAAGGAGGA
>MHDQ01000281.1 GCA_001803565.1 Nitrospinae bacterium RIFCSPLOWO2_12_FULL_45_22
AAACAGGGTTACTATGATGCCACATTATTGCTTGATATGTCTATATCTATTTAACTAATTGCTTACTAATGGCTAATTGCGAGTTCTTAAATTACCTCAAAAAAAATAAAAATTAAAAATAGAAAAATAGTAAAAAATAGGGACAGCGACCATTTAATAAAAACTGCCTATGCACTTGACTCATGTAATGGATTTTTACACCCAAGATCTAGTGCCTAGATGTTTCCAAAAAACCATATGTTGATGCAACCTTACTCAAGTGCATAGGCAATTAATAAGAAACTTGAAACTGCCTAACAAATCAATCCAGCGGATTTTGCCTCCGCTGCGCTTCGGCAAAACCGCTGATTTTTGTCGTTATGCCTATTAATAATCTTGAATACAACCAAATAAAATCTTAAGGAGTTCAAATGATGTCACGATTCTTTATGAAAGTATATTATGTTTTGAGCGTTCCCCTAGCCATTCTGTTCATTCTAAATTCGAAACAGATCCACAAAGCTCACAATCTAAATTTTATAAAAAAACTGAGTCTTGGTCTTAGAATGTTCCTTAATACCATTCGTATTCAAACCGCGACATCATACAAGTTAGTCGAGACTGATCTTTTTAGGGAGGCCATTCTGCTCATCCAGGGCCTTGAGTACGCGGTCTAAATCCACCCGGCTTAAGAGGCCCCGCTGCTTTAATAAATTTATAGCCGTTTGAAAGGGATTTTTTATCCTGCCATAAATATCTGGATGTACCTCGATATAGACCTCTGTACCTTTGGTACCCACCTTTATTGGCTGATAAGTAATATCTACCGGTGTCCCCGCAGGAACGATATAATATAACTTCTCAATGTCTTCGGGATACAGGCGGATACAGCCATGGGTAAATTTCCGTCCTACTGCCCAAGGCCAGTCTGTACCATGAATACCATAACTGGGTAAAGAGAGAAGGAGCCGGTATTTGCCCAGGGGATTATCCGGTCCGGGAGGGACAATACGCTTCGGATACCTACCTTCTTTCCAGATAGAGGCCGGGATATACCAGGTAGGATTTTTTTCTTTTCCTACTACTTTGTAGCGCCCCGTCGGGGTCTGCCAGTCATCTTCTCCCAGCCCAATAGAAAAACTCTTTACTATCCGGGCAAAACCCCGGTCTGTCCTGCTATTAAAAAAATAATAGAGCCGTAGCTCGGGTATATTAATCACAATACCCTGGTAGCTACTGATAGGTAAGACCCACTGGGTGGGGAGCAATACTTTATGCCCTACTGGTGGTACCCAGGGATCAACCCCTGGGTTGACGGCCTTTACTTCTTCTACCCCGAAGCTGTATGCCCGGGCAATATCTAAGAGGGTATCTCCTTTTTCCACTATATATTCCTGGGGTATGCCAATGATATTTTCCAAAGAGCCTTGACCATCCCTTGATGCCTGGAAGCTGTATGCACCAGTAAAACCCAGGGTACTGCAATTCGTAGAAACACCCCACCAGACAAGAGGAACAAGGCTCAAGGACAAAGCCAACTTTCTGAAGAAGAGGATTTTGTTTGGCATCTCTTCCTGGTCTCCTTTCCTAAAAATTATATTCTGAAAGAAAATAGCCACACCCAAATTATTATTTAATTAGGTATTAACTATATAATCAGTATAGCACTCAAGATAATTTTTACCAGGTAAAAATTTAAATCCCCTCCTGAGTTAGGGGTCAGGTAACAGTTTACAGAGGTCAGGGATCAGTTGCCAGGCAAGATTTTCCTCAAAACCCTCCACGGGCTATCAAACCTTTGCGCAATCCCCAAATAGCGATAACTATTCAAAACCTGTTCCTGGCCAGGTTCGGGAATTTAAAGCCTTTTCCTGGACCCTGATAACCGATCCCCGTGAACTATTACGGGGTTAGTTATCTTCTCCCAGGACATATAGTAGACAGCCTGCCCTAGCCTGAGGCATTCCTGTTCATACTTGGTAGGATTATGGTCAGGAAAATATTGGTTAAGATAATAGAATCCCCCATGTTCCCTAAAAAGCCTCTCTATCTCTCCAGCGTATTCCTGATAGTCAGTAGCGATAAAGATCCTCCCCCGATCCTTAAGTAAGCTATAGACAGTAGCTATAAACGAGGGATTAATTAGCCGCCTCTTGTGATGACGTCGTTTAGGCCAGGGGTCAGGAAAATTGATATATATCGCGCTAAGCTCCCCGGCGGTGAAGAGTTTGGGCAAGGCCGCCAGGGCCTCCTGACGGATTAAGCGGACATTTTGCCGCCCCGCCCTCTCGATCCGTTTCCTGGCCTTCTTGATCCCCTTCTTATAAATTTCCAGTCCGACAAAGTTTGTCTCTGGCTCTCGCTGGGCCATCTCTACCAGAAAGGCCCCATTACCAAACCCGATCTCTACCTCGATTGAGGCCGCCCTGTGGAATATCTGTCCCCAATCAACCCTTGTCCAGACTATTAATGCATCCAGCTCAATATTAGTAGGCGCTAACACTCCAGCAGTTCCAGTTTCTTGAGCCCTATCTTAAATGGTATATAGACCACAAGGAGGTTAATGGCCAGGGCAGAAGCCAATAAAAGACCTATTTCTATCCAACTTAATAAGTCCAGAGGCAGATTACGGAATTTGGCATAAAATATATTATAGACCGGTCTAGCCTCTAAAGCTACAATCAGGGTAATATAAGCCGAAGAGATAACCATATAGAGCACTCCACCGAAGCTGGTGGCTATCTGGGCAGGATTATCGGCCTTAAACTTCGGATACATGACCCCCAAACCTATCCCTAACGAGCTTATACCCAGCGTCATAAGGAGTATAGTGATAGAAGATAGGAGCATCATAAACGGGGTCGCCCGCAGCAAGTAGTTAGAGGCCAGTACCAGGATTTCTGCCAGCATTAGTAAAGGGAATAGGCTGGTTAGATATTTGCCCATTAAAAATTGCCGGGCTGATATAGGAGCGGTCTTAATCAGCCAAAATCCTTCACCCTCCAGGCTAACGGCGGGAAAGACAAAACGGGCCGCCACCGCGGAGATCACAAACCCGGCCAGGCCCAGGTTGAGAAAAGCTATGAGATTCTCTAGATAAAAAGTGGGGAATTTTACTTTATCTAAAGGCAGGGCCCAAATATTATAGAGATAGACCAGGATCAGGGCTAATAATAATACGATTTGGGACCACTGGGTGGTATCGCGAAAAAAGGCCTTCAGGTCTTTCAGGATAATGGCCCGGAGGGGCTGTGGGAACCAGGCCGTCAGATAATAAAAGATTAAAGAGGCGAGAGAAGTCCTGGTCAGGCGGATGTTACGGGCCTCCTGGGCCTTAGAAAAGGCCGTGGAATACATCACCGAGGCTAAGCCATACCCCAATATGATAAAGGCCTGGGCAGTGCTCAACAATAATAAGACAAAGAACAGACTATCCCCCGGTCCCTTCACTAACACCGGTAAAAGGGCCTCTTCTACCCAATAACTGGGCAGGAAAGGAGAGGTAGGGCTCTTGATCTGTTGGATATAGAGGGTTACAGAGGCAAAGGCATCGGGATTGACCAGCTTCTCTGGTTGTAAGAGGCGGAAGAGGACATAAAGGGAGGCTATAAGGATTAGGGAAAGAAGGAAGAGGATATCTTTAATACGCCGTACCGGAAATAGTGTCACCAGGACCATTGATACAACTGTGCCCAGTACAGTACAGATCAGGGCAAAGGCCACCAACGCTATTATTAAGATGAGGTAATAAGACCAGGAAGCCTCATATACTACACCATAAGCCAAAAAGACCGGCAGGCCAAAGACCAAAAGCATCCAGGAAGCAGTAATAAAAGTCTCTAAAAGCCTGGCCAGGTAAAGGTTAAAAAGAGAGAAAGGCAGATAGCTCAGTAAGGATAAATCCTCGGCCATAAAAAAAGTGGTTAAAGAAGAGATAATATTACTGAAAGTCAGGATAGAAAAGAAAGTCAGTAAAATCATAGAGAGGAGTTTTGCCGCTAAGATATCCCCTACCAGTTCTGTACTGCGGAAATAGTTAAGCGCCCGGCAGAAGATGAAGAAGGTAGCTAGCCAAAAGCCGCTGATAAAAAACCCCAGGATAAGCCCCTTGACCTTTTGGCCCCCGCCAGTTTTTTTAAAGGAATTCTTTAAAGATAGTAGCTTAGGTCTCAGAATTAATGGCATTTTTGTCCTTTTCAGTCCCTGGGCTCTGGGTGGTAAGTTTAAGGAAGATAGCCTCTAGCTGACTATCCTGGCTGGTGGCCATTTCCCGCAGTTCCTGCATAGTTCCCAGGGCCACCAGCGCCCCTTTATGGATTATAGCTATGCGGTGGCAGAGTTCCTGGGCTAGATAGAGGGTGTGGGTAGACATAAAGATAGCCATACCCTGCTGGGCTTGTTGCTGGAGGAGGTTTTTTATCAGTTGCGCCCCTTTGGGGTCCAGGCCTACCATCGGCTCATCTATAATCAGGAGCTGGGGCTGATGGAGCAAAGCGGCAGCTATGACCAGCCGCTGCTTCATACCATGGGAATAACTTTCTATTAATTCATCGGCAAAATGAGTCAGTTCAAAGAGTTCTAAAAGCTCCTCAATCCTCCCCTCTCCTTCGCTATCCCTTATCCCATAGGCAGCACAGATAAAGGTAAGGAATTCTTTTCCGGTAAGTTTCTGATAGAGGAAGGGTCGCTCGGGTATATAACCCAGCAGTCTCTTGGCCCCAACCGGGTCTACGGATAAATCTATACCGTTGACATATATGTTGCCTGAACTGGGCCGCCAGAGCCCCGCGATCATCTTCAGTGTAGTAGTCTTACCCGCTCCATTGGGTCCTAAGAAGCCAAATATCTCGCCGGGGTTCACCTCCAGCGAGATATTATCAACCGCAACAAATTTACCAAACCTCTTA
>MHDQ01000282.1:0-16331 GCA_001803565.1 Nitrospinae bacterium RIFCSPLOWO2_12_FULL_45_22
GACATTCATCTTCAGTCCGACCTTATCTTCCGCGGCCATGGCCCCCTTTAATAGCATTACTATATTTTCGATCTTCTGCTTCTTCCATTTATCTTGCCAGGCTCTTTTATTAACGATAAATTTAGTAGTTGATTCCAGAACGGTATCTATAACCCGCAGGCTATTGGCCTTTAATGATGAGCCAGTCTCGGTAACTTCTACGATAGCATCCACTAGCATCAGTGGCTTGACCTCAGTGGCACCCCAGGAAAACT
This sequence comes from Nitrospinae bacterium RIFCSPLOWO2_12_FULL_45_22, assembly GCA_001803565.1. Lineage (GTDB taxonomy): Bacteria > 2-12-FULL-45-22 > 2-12-FULL-45-22 > 2-12-FULL-45-22 > 2-12-FULL-45-22 > 2-12-FULL-45-22. Next base: position 255 of record MHDQ01000282.1, read on the forward strand.
CTACCTTGGCTTTAACTCCATGCTTTTTAAGATATGCCCTGGTTACTCCTACCAATTCCGTGGCTATTTTTTTACCTTCCAGATCTTTGACAGTTTTAGCTTTACTCGCCTCAGGGACAGCTAGAACCCATTTGACGGGCCTTAATCCCTGCTTTGCATAGATAAAATCCGCCACCTCTATTACCCTGGCCTTATTCTCTAATACCCAATCCTTTCCGGTTAGGCCACAATCAAGGCCCCCATCTTCTACATATTTGGCCATCTCCTGGGCCCTAAGCATTATACATTCAATCTCAGGGTCATCTATCGAAGGGATATATGATCTCTCATGGGCAACAATATTGTATCCCGCTTTTTTGAACATCCTGAAAGTTGATTCTTGCAAACTTCCTTTAGGCAAACCAAGTCTTAGGCGATTCATGATTATTTCTTTCCTCCATACACCTTTTCCGGGTCGAATATTTTCTCCTCTTTGAATATACGAAATTCCCCGTCCTTTAATTCTCTGAAGAAGCAAGAATTATATCCGGTATGGCAAGCAGCCCCACCTATCTGCTCCACTTTCAACAAAAGGGTATCATCATCACAATCTATTAAGATTTTTTTTACCAACTGAAAATGTCCTGACTGTTCCCCTTTAAGCCACAGTTTATTCCTTGACCGGCTCCAATAATGGGCTTTTTGGGTCTCCAATGTCTTGTCCCAGGCCTCTTGGTTCATAAAGGCCAGCATTAATATCTCGTTACTAAGATAGTCCTGGACAATTACTGGGATCAAGCCATTAAATTTACTAAAATTTATCTCCATCATAAAACGTACTAGTAGAGCGATTCCTAATTAACCTTGTCATCTCGACCGGAGGGAGAGATCTTTCTAACCCTTTTAGTAAAAAGATTTCTCGCTTCGCTCGAAATGACAGCATTATAACGTTACTTTGGAAACGATGTACTAGACTCAGATTTTTTCTCTTTTCTTTAAAAACCCTTCTTCTTTATTCGCTTATCGAAATATCTCCTAACCTATAACAAAATATCGAAAAAATCAATGCGGGAATTTACTGGGGTTTCAGAGATAAAACTATTTGACAGGTAGTAAGATAGTATGATAAATAAGAACCAATTTATCTTGTTTCGCATTTTGGGCTTTAACCTTAGCCCGGCTCCAAAATATAAGGGATAACTATTACCGAAAGGTGGGTTTATTATGGATAAAGACACCCAGGTGCAAGAGGATGTCTGGATACCCACGGTTTGCAGCATGTGCTATAGCCAGTGTGGTATCCGGGCTCATCGGGTAAATGGTAAGGTGGTCAAGATCGAGGGCAACCCAGAAAGCCCGCTGGGTATAGGAAGGATCTGTGCCAAGGGGCTAGCCGGCATAATGCTCCTATATGACCCCTATCGCCTAAATGTCCCTATGAAGAGGACTAACCCTGAGAAGGGTATAGGTATAGACCCTAAGTGGGTAGAGATAAGCTGGGAAGAGGCCCTGGACACTATTACTCAAAAACTCAAGAAGATCCGGGCGGAAGACCCCAGAAAGCTGGTATTTACTGGCTGCATACCGTCTATGTCCCCGATGGTCTTTGGCCTGGCATTATTCATGCCCGCCTTTGGCTCACCCAATGTCTTTATTTCTAACGGTCATCAGTGCGGTAATGCAGAACACTTACTGGCTGCTACCCTCCATGGTGCCCTGACCACTAACCCGGACATGCAATATTGCAACTACCTCATTATGTTTGGTTGCCACTGTGGCACTGCGGCCTATTATGCCTATACCACCATGTGCCAGCGGATGGCCGATGCGCGGGTACGGGGTATGAAGCTGGTGGTAGTGGACCCTATGCTGAATACCGGCGCAGAGAAAGCCGATGAATGGTTGCCTATCAAGCCCGGCACTGATGGTGCCCTGGCTATGGCCATGCTCCATGTCTTGCTTAATGAATTAGGCATCTATGATGAAGAATACCTTAAAGAGCATACCAATGCCCCTTATCTCATTGCGATGGATGGCTATTATCTCCGGGATAGGGAGACAGATAAACCCCTGATCTGGGACCCAAGGGACCAAAAGGCCAAGACCTATGATGACCCCAGCATAAAGGACTATGCCCTGGAAGGGGTCTATCAGTTTGATGAGATGCTGGGAAAACCCGCCTTTAGCTTGCTTAAAGATCAGGTAAAGAAATTCACCCCCGAACATGCGGCTGAAATCACTACTATACCCGCGGAGACTATCCGCCGGATAGCTAAGGAATTTGGTGAGGCGGCCCGGATCGGCAGCACTATAACTCTGGATGGTAAAGAGTTGCCTTACCGACCGGCATCGGTAGTCTATTTTAAAGGGGCTCATGGACATAATCATGCCTGGTTAACCTCATTGGCCATTGAGCTCCTCTGCGAGGTGGTAGGGGCCAGCAATGTACCGGGCGCCTTCCTGGGTTGTAACCCGGTATGCTATGGTTATCCAGAAACCGGCCGACCTCGTTGGGAGCCCAAAGTCGGGCCTGATGGGCTCTTATCCCCCGGGCTCTGGTTCGGTGGTAGCGAGCCGGGCTTGATACCCGGTCCTTATCCCCCGACCGAGCCACAACCACCACAGACCCTTAACCTGATGGACCTACTTACCCCAGCCCTGACTAGCCACTTACCGGTACTGACGATACCGCGTTGGGATGAATTCAAAATACCCTATAAGCCAGAGATGCTGATCAATTATGGGGCCAATAGCCTGATGAGTATAGGCAATCCCGAGATAGTGGCCCAGTCCTTCAAAGACCTCTTTGTGGTCTCCTTCAATCTCTGGCTGGACGAGACCACTGATCTGGCAGACATAGTATTGCCCGATACTTGCTATCTGGAACGACTAGACCCCTCGCCTAATATGCACCATCACCATTTCCCTGTGGGGTTAGGCGAGTGGGGCTGGCAGATCCGGCAGCCTGTAGTAGAACCCCTCTACCAGAGGCGGCATTTTTGTGAAGTGATGCTCGAATTAGGCGAGCGGGTAGGCATCCGGCCCGAGTTTTACATGGTCGTTAACCTGTACTTTGACCTGAAAGAACCGTTTAGATTGGACCCAGCAAAAAAATATAGTTGGGAGGAGATAGCAGATACTATATACAAATCCTATTTTGGCCCCGAGCATGGTCTGGAGTGGTTTAAGAAACATGGGGTGCTAAAATGGCCTAAAAAGCCAGAAGAACCTTATTGGAAGCCCTTTATTAAGGCCCGGGTACCGATCTATTTTGAATGGATAAAGGGATTGGGAGAAAAAATAAAGAAGATCGCTGAAGAACAAGACCTGAAGGATATTGATACCTCAGATTTCCAGCCCCTGCCCGACTGGAAACCCTGTAGTGCCCTGGAGTATCAAGGGAATGAGTATGACCTGCAGGCCATCTATTATCGCGTACCCTGGCATACCTTCTCGATGACCTATGAGAACCCCTGGCTGGATGAGATATCAGACAATGAGCCATACAGCTACTTTATCTCTATCAATACCGATACTGCTAAAAAGAAAGGTATAAAAGATGGGGACCTTATCTGGGTAGAATCGTTAGATGCCGGTAAAACCAAAGGCCGGGCCAGGTTGGTTGAAGGCATTCATCCCGAGGTAATCGGGGTAGCTAATAATGGCGGCCATTGGAGCCCTAACATGCCGGTGGCTAAAGGTAAAGGGGTATTTTTTGAGGCCCTATTACCTTTAGCCCTGGCCAAGACTGACTTGTTAACCATTACTATGGATTGTGATGCCCGAGTAAAGATATATAAGGTGGAGGGATAGAATATGGTAAGGTATGGTATAGTAATAGACCTGAAGAGATGCATTGGATGCTATGGTTGTTTAGTAGCCTGTAAGGCAGAGAACTTCACCCCACCAGGGGTATTCTGGGCCCGGGTATTAAAACGAGAGGACGGTAAATACCCGTCCGTGAGACGACTATCTCTGCCATTACTCTGTATGCATTGTGCAGAGCCAGCCTGTGTAGAGGTTTGCCCAACCGGGGCCAGTACTCAGAGGGAGGATGGGATAGTCTTTATTGATGCCGAGAAGTGCTTTGGCTGCCGGTATTGTATGATGGCCTGTCCCTATGGCTCTCGCTTTTTCCATTACCGGGAAAGGCCATATTTTCCTGCGGGCTTTACCCCCTATGAAGAAATGGGGCGGCAAAAACATCCTACCGGGGTAGTAGAAAAGTGTGATTTATGCCGGGAGAGGATCGAGAAGGGCTTAGAACCGGCTTGCGTGGCCAATTGCATGACCAAAGCCAGGTATTTTGGCGACCTGGAAGACCCGGCCAGTGAGGTCTCACGACTGATCAGACAGCGGCACGGCTTCCAACTACGGCCAGAGGCTGGCACTGACCCGTCAGTCTATTATCTATCACCTTAAAACTGAGGAGGCAGCTATGGAAGATAGGCTTATTCATCCTACCGAGTTGTTTGTAGACAGTTTTAAAGTCCAGAGGGAATGGATAGAAGGGAAAGGAATGCTTTTGCTGTTAGCCATCTTTTTTGGCGAGCTAGGGGCTGGCATGTTCCTGGTTTCCTGGTATCTTAATTACCTGCTGGGTATGGTCTTCGGGATAGTCATAGTAGCCTCACTAAAAACTACCTTCCATATCCTCTTCCTGGGCCAACCATTGAAGTTCTGGCGGGCCTTTACCCGCCCCCAGAGCTCCTGGATCAGCCGGGGCGTGATCATCATGTCGGTATTTGTGGTCTTTGGCGGCTTATATGTCTTGCCTGCTATCCCAGGATTCAACTGGCTGCCCTGGACAGCCCAGAGCCCTTTAGGTAATGCTTTAGTGGTGGTGGCTATTGTAGCCGCTTTGGGCGAGATAATCTATGTAGGCTTTCTACTGGCCTCCTTACCATCTATACCTTTTTGGAATAGCGGGTTATTGCCTATACTATTTATCACCTACTCGTTATTGGATGGGGCAGGCTTGACCTTCATTATCGCCCCGGCCCTCTCTAATGAGGCCATTAATGTTCATCAGTTGAAGCGGATCGAGATCTGGCTTACGCTGTTTGCTATTATAAATATATTGGCTTATATCTGGACTATGTACCACACCACCGTAGGGGGTAAAGAATCAGTCCTGGAATTGATCAAAGGCCGCATTGCGACCCCTTTTATCGGTGGTGTGCTCATAGTAGGGATACTGATCCCATTGCCAGTAGCGATTTATGCCCATTTTTTCCTGATGCCATATGCCGTCCTGGGGATAACTGCGTTTATGGCCTTAGCTGGAAGTTTTCTGCTGCGCTACTCTATCCTTAAGGCCGGGATCTTCCCACCCCTTTACCCATTATATACACCGGTATGAAAGTGAGGGGTAAGGAGTTAGCGGTGAGCAGTTACTCCTTACGGCTCACTGCATGCTCCGCGGGCTCTGTGCTCTGCAGTGGGCAGTTAGCTGGTTAAAACCTGAAAAATCAGTGACCAATGAATCAAACCTCTTGAATGTCGGGTGAATAGTAAATAGAGATAAATTGAGAATAGTTAGTTATTTTTTTATAGGTGAAGGGATTGACCAGGGTAAAGGTAAATTTTTACGGTCTGATAAAAGATGTGGTGGACAAACGCTCCGATGAAGTCGAGCTGCCGGCTGGGGCTTCAGTAGAAGATTTGCTCCAGTTATTGGTTAGACAGCACGGAGAGCGGTTTCGTAATCGGGTTCTGACCAAAGAAGGTCAACTCCAGCGGTCGGTTAAGCTGGTAGTAAATAACGAACAGATAGACCCTGCCCGCTTAGATTTCAGCCTAACATCCAATAGGGATTCATCCTCCGCAGAAGTAACAGTCCTTATCTTCCCCCCCGTATTTGGCGGCCAAAAGAAGAAGGGTCAGGTCTATTTTTTTAGCAATTTATCTTTCTTGTTTAGAATCCTGCTTATTGAAGTAAAGTGCATTCCAAGATGATCGGCAATCTGTTTCTGTTTGTAGCCGTATCCGTACACGGCCTCTTCTATCATCTTGTCTCTCTTACCTTTGTCCCCACAGATGTCTTTGGTAAATATCTTTTCAAGACCCGGTCTGCTTACGTATCTCTGACCCTTAGAGATTTCCGGAATCTTCTCATGCCCCCTGATGTATGGCTTCAGCCTTTCTGCAAACCTCTCTTCTCCCAGTAAACACTGTTCTTTGACTTCCTTCCAGATGGTCTCTTTTCCCATCCCTTCCATTACAAACTCCCGGTATCCTTTTTCAGCCGTGCTCCTGTTCGTGTGGAATTGTGAGAGTATCCATTGGGTGCTAAGGCAAGGATGGGGGGCCTGCATGCCTGCTGTGGCCAGATAGCTGCTCCAGTTCCATTCATCGGGTTGCTTTGTTATATGCGCCCTTATGGGGTTCAGGATAATGTACCTGGCTACTTCGAGGAGATGGGAGTCTTTCTGTATGAGAATAGCCTTGTATCTTCCCTGAAAGAGGTGGCCGGTCCTGTTGTGCCTTTTATTGAATCTCTGGGTATATATACCGTTCACCTGCCTCATGCCGATTGAAAGGTTTCCTTCAGGGGTTTCTATCAGTAGGTGATAGTGGTTATCCATAAGGCAGTAGGCATGGCATACCCAGTTATATCTTTTATTGACTTGCTGGATGGTATAGAGAAAACTGGTTCTGTCCTGATCGTCTTTGAAGATGGTCTTCTTTTCATTTCCTCTGGATGTTATGTGATATACTGCTCCTGGGTATTCTATACGGAGGGGTCTGACCATAATAGATATTTATCATTTCGCCGAAACGATGTCAAGAAAATAGACCTGACCCTTTCTTTTTCTTTCCGGATAATATACTGTGGCAGGGCTATTTCCGATTCCTGGCTGGTCGAGAAGAAAACGAAGGAGAAAGGATTTTCCCTGGGGTTTTTCAAAGAAGAGTACGTCAAGCAATTTCCCGCGGCGACCGTCTGGAGAGAAGGCCGGATCGTGGCTTTTGCCAATATCTGGCAAGGAGCCGGGAAGGAGGAGATCTCGATCGACCTCATGTGCTACCAACCGGAGGCTCCCCACGGAGTTATGGAGTACTTGTTCATCGAGCTCATACTGTGGGGAAAAAGAGAGGGGTATCACTGGTTTAGCCTGGGCATGGCGCCTTTGTGTTCCGTCATGGAGAACATTTTTACAATTTTCAGGGTTTGCGTCACTACAAGGAGAAGTTCGATCCGGTCTGGGAGCCTCGCTACCTGGTTTCTCCCGGAGGTCTGACACTGCCCGGCATTTTCAACAATTTAGCTTCTCTCATTTCGGGGGGCATCACTGGGGTCTTCGGCAAGTGAGCGAGCCCAGTTGGAACATGGCGCAAACTTCACAGGCCCGATTGGCTGAGAAGCTCTTGACCCAAGGCCGATTTTCTTACCTTGCGGAAAAAAGGAGTTGAGCGTAAACTCTTGAATTTGTATAACCAAACGGACCGGGGGTTTGGCCCGTTTACCAATTTCCAGGCACTATAGAGGAAACCCAACCGTGAAACCCGACCAGAGAAAACTAGATAAAGGCAACCCAGCCTATTCCTTTACAAAAGTTTTGCATCATTATTTTTTTTGTTTCATACGTCATAGTTTTATTGTTATGTTTGGGGTTTTTAAAATATGTGCACTTCACCGATATAGAAACCGATATTTTTTCCATAACGGTTTATCTGACCTATTCTCTGATCTATCTCCTTTTCTCTATAATAGCGACCTATATCGTTAACCTTTTGAGAATGGTGAATAAATTTAAACATTCCAGGCTACTGTTCTATTTTATTTGCACCGTTGCAGTGATTACCACTGCATTTACAAATATGATGATTTTCGCGGATTATAAGATTTTTACTATGTTTGGTTTTCATTTTAATGGCTTCGTTTGGAATCTAATAACTACGCCGGGTGGTATTAGATCTATGGGTGCAGACCTATCGACCCACATAAGTGTTGCTTTATTTGCAATATTTTTTGTTTTAATGCAAATTGCATTATTGTATGGAATAAATAAGTTATTATCCAATAATAATAGCCTATTATTTAAAAAACATGAATATAAATTTAGGAAGTCTTATCGTATGCTATTAATATGTTTTCTTATTTTAACTGTAACGGAGCGTATCACATTCGGCATATGCCATTTGCGGAGTTATACGCCTGTTATTGAGGCAGCGGGTAAATTTCCCTTTTATATTCCTTTAACATTTTCAGAATTTGCCAAAAAAATGGGGGTTAAAAGAGTCAAGACTGATCAACTTACTATTCACGTAAAATCATCGGTGCTAGAATATCCTCTTGAAAAATTAACGGTAAGACCGCCGTCTCATCCTGTAAACGTGGTTTGGCTTGTATCGGAATCATGGAGGGCCGATACGCTGACGCCTGAAATTATGCCCGGAACCTATGCTTTTGCTGAACATGCTCACCGATTTACCAATCACTACAGTGGCGGGAACGGCACCCGTATGGGAGTTTTTTCGATGTTTTACGGTGTATACGGCTCCTATTGGCTCAATTTTCTGAACAGTGGACGGGCACCGTTGATCATGGATTTGATGCAGCGGGAGAATTATCAATTTGATATGTTTACCAGTGCGGAATTTACCTATCCTGAATTTGACAGGACCGTTTTTGTCAATATCCCAACTCGGTTACTGCATCAATCCGGTGGAACGGGCGGGTTTATAAATGACCGGAATAATGTTTCCGAGCTCATCAACTTCATCAAAAACTGTGACAAAAACCGCCCGTTTATGACCTTTATGTTTTTCGAATCGCCTCATTCCCCATATACGTTTCCGGAAGATTGTATAGTCAGAAAAGACTACTTGCCTCATATTAATTATGCGATTACTGATATAAAGAAAAATATTGAATTGATCCATAATCGCTATATTAATTCAGTACATCACCTGGATACTCAGTTTGAGCGGATATTTGAATTCTTTAAAAAAGAGAAACTTTTAGAAAATACCATTGTGGTTGTCACTGGAGATCACGGTGAGGAATTCATGGAGAAAGGACATTGGGGGCATCGGTCTTCTTTTGTCGAGGAGCAAATACGAGTTCCTCTGGTAATATACATTCCAGGATCAGGTAATGATGTCCATAACTCCATAACAAGCCACATCGATATTGTTCCTACAATAGCACCCTACCTTGGTATAAAAAACAAATCGGAAGATTACTGTCTGGGATATGATCTACTTGGAAATATCAAAAAGAATTATGCCGTTGTTTCGGACTGGTACCATATAGCAATCATCAATGATCAATATAAATATGTAGTTCCGGTCAAGGACACAGTCGTTTCACTCAGCTACCTGTTTACCAGAGGTGATAAAAAAATCGAAAGTCAGGATGAGTTCTTTGTCGAAGGAAAAAATATTCTTTTGGAGATCATGGCCAATTTAGGGAGATTTTTAAAAAAAGGGACCTCTTAACCATCGAGTCAGATCGGGAGGCATCCCCAGCGCCTTCCACAATGGAGCGCGTGGGCCAGGAAGAAGGACGCAATTCGAAATCCCCAGGAAGGGCCGCTAATCTTGGCCCAGACCACGATTCCTTCTTTCGAGATTTGGAGAAGTTGATAAGGAATTGCTTTTTTGTTTAGGAAAGATTAACATAGCGATAAAGAAGATGGCAACCTTTTTTTTCTAGCTTTGAAAGGGAATTTCTATTTATCGAGCCAGAAGAAGTAATTAAGAGATAGATAGGGTAGTAAGAGCTTGTTGTGAGGCAGATTTTTTCATAGACTCTCTCGCCCTTAGGTGAAGATTCCCGGTTGGGTGGGTCTCTGGAAGGTCATCCTCAGGTCTTGCTTGAGGTGCTTCACCCGGTCTCTGGATACCCTGTTTCTTGCGTATCCCTCGTGATTTATTTGAATACCATCCGTAATAGCGCACCATACTGAAACAAGTTCAGCACAGGTCTGGAATGGTAGATAACTGTGCCCGTCTTCTCGATATAGCTCATCTTCTCAAGGGAAAAGGTATTGCGGATAATATACTGTGATCGGGCGGTTTGGAACGGCACGGACTGACATCATGTGGACGCATTTCTGTCGTGGAAATGGATTGATGAACCACTGGATCACGAGAAAACATCAATCCATTGATCCATCAATCCATGCTACGCGTCTCTTTGCCAGCCTTTCAAAGTCTCAAACTCCGCCAGTGCCTGCTTCCCAAGATGCTCCCCTAGCGCTCGATAGGCCTCGAACTGGGCGTCGTCGAAGAACTGGTCGCCCGTGGATTGATGCGGAAAATCCGGGTGGTTCTTGTGGTAGTTGTTGATATGCACCGGAACCTCTTGCGCTGGCTCGTTTATGGAGGCTTTCAGGTAAAGCAGTCTTCCTTCCGACGGATCCTGATCTGCCGTCTTCGGATAAGAAATTTTGCCTTCCGCTACACTTTTCTTGCTAAGCTGAGAAGACCCATCCTTGTTTTTTTCGGGTACGATCGCTGTCAAGTCGATATCAATCTCGATATTCTCCTCGATGAAAGCCATTCTGACCGCGTTGTTGAAGGATTCGAACCCGTATTCCGGGTCGGCCTCTCCGTCGCAGACCACGATGACCCGGCAGCGCCTCTGCAGAAGAGGTAGAAGCCCCAGGTTATCTCCGGTGTGTCCGCCGTCGGATAAGTTGACTATGCGCCCCCGCGCGGTGAAGCGGCCCAATAATTCCTTCCCCAACCACCAGGGCCAAAAGGTCATCCCCTGCTCCGGATTCCTATCGCTCTTGCAGTAGAGCCACGGATTGGCCATCCAGTAGCCCAGGCGCACGTTGAACAGAGTAGTCGCGAAGGCCTGCGCCCAGAAAGAATGGTACCCCATGGCTGAGCCTGCCGCTGCTGCCGAGATGGTCATGGCCCTGGCCAGCTTGGTTTCGCCGCCGCGATATCTGTCCGTCGGAACATATCCCGTCACTCTGGATCCGATATAGTTCTTGGTGAAGATGAAATGCTCGGAAAGCATGGTCTTGCGGTTCAGCTCATCGGAGCCTTGCAGGTTGAGGGCTGCCACGATAATGTGGTAAGGCGCACGATGGTTGTTTTTGCCGAGATCGGCCAGCCTAAGGTTTTCGCTGTTGCGCACGCTTACCAGCGGCATGCCTTGGCGCTGGTGCGGATCGCTGCGCGTGATACGGGCGTCGGTCTTTAGGTAAGCCTCGGTCAGCCGGTCCCGGTAGAAGTAATGCGGTGAGATTCGGTTGGAGTTTACCATCGTCCCCAACAAACTGAAAACAACCACGGCGCCGGCGAAAATAATCAACGGGGCACCATTGATCGCAAACGCAGCCGGAGACCAAACTAGCGTAAACTTCGGGTAAACCGAGGTCAGCAGGAAGGCGGAGACCCAATCGAAGGTCAACGCGACAAACAATAAGAGCAAAAGGGTCAGTATGGGTTTCTTGAGTACGTTCATGACTTTGCTTGTTTTCGTCTTCGGATCGAATTTCTTCTGGAGCACGAAATAGCTTGCCAAAAGCGACACCAGCGACCACCAAAATTTCAGCTTGAAATAACTTAATGAAAATAGCAAGACCAGACCGACCGGCACCAGCGCGGCCAGCACCACGCCGTAAAAGGCCGCGCCCTGGATCGCGTTGAATAACGAGCGTCGTACCCGATCCCATTCCGGCAGGATCGATTTGCTCCAAGTACCCAGAACCACAGAAGCAAGCCCGCCGCCAAGCGCAAACGCTAACGGCAGAAAGAGTACGGCCAGGTAACTGCTATTGGCCAGCCTCAATGAATGGTAAACGCCATACGCCAGCGTCGCCACCGCCGGCACCACAACAGAGGCCCAATTGAAGATAAAAATGTATCTGGATTCAAAATGGTCCTCCACGTTGAAGCCAGATTTGGCTTGCTCGAAGGCATGGCTTTTAGGGTCGTAGATTCTGTTGCGAACAGAGCGGAGCCTCAAAAAGAAAATCGAGCACCAGACGACTCCGCCGATGAAAAAAAACAGATAAGCTGTTTTTTTTTCGGAAAAACCGCCATAAAGCATGTGGTAGAGCGGCTCGCCAATGCGCGCGTAAGCCCATGTTTTGAGCTCATTTACAACATAATCGACGCGGCTGTCTTCGACATCACCTGCATACATCAAGATTGAGTCATAGTCGTCGCTGGCCAGGCCGGGCAGTACACCGCGAACAGTGGCCACAAAATCATCTTTTCCCCTAAAGAAACCCCGATCTTGTAGGTAAACCAGTTGGGCTAGGGCGCTGTCGGAAAAGCCATCGGCTTTTAGGCAGTCCAACGTCTTCTGCGTAATCTTGTAGTAGCTGTTCTCGGAATAATTGAGCTCCCGTAGAAAAGGCGTGGCGGTTAGGATCGAATCCGGCTTAGAAGCCGATCTCCCAAGCCGGTCTCCGGTGTCAGACGGATATTCGGTTATCGCCAACAGAATGAAATGTATCAACGACACGAGGGCAAAAAGGAGAAGCGTGTAGAGTACGAGATGGTGCAAGATACCGGCAAAGAGGGTGCCGACGGCGCGCTGGAAATCGCGGCTCAAAATACCCTTGCGCGGAACGATGTACTCGCCGTGGGTGCGCAGGTGGTGCATCTGATGCCGAACGTTCAGCTTGGTGTCGTCTTTGCCGGCGTATTCAGCCGATTCGTTCAGGCCCACAAAGGGCGAGTTTTCCGGATCCACGCCAACGACTTCTTGGGCTTCGTCCGGCTTGTCGGGGGAGAGCAGAGATGTCAAACAGCTTCCGATATAGCCGCCACCGGAAACCGTACTCAGGTAGTCGAATCTCCTGAAGATCCGCCCCTTTATGAAGCTCTGCATGATCCCCAGGCACAGAGTCGCCGAGCGAATACCGCCGCCGGAAAAGCAAATACCAGTTAGAGAAGCATCGTCGGATAAACTGGGGAGATCGTTTTTCTTGCGCCTATCTTCGATATATGCCTTTTCGGAACGAATGACATCTGCCAAGTCGTGTGTGTGACTATCTTGACCGTTTGATGGCTTCCCGTCCATTTTGGTCCTCCTCCTAACCTGAATAATTCCTATTTCCTAACGCGGCAAGAGCCGCAAATCGAAAACTTTGGGTATTAAAAATGTGGCTCTATGTCGATCAGTGTGGGTAAAATAGTAGTGCTTAAGAATGTGTTTGCCAACGGATGTACACTGACTAAAAATGACCCCCTCTGTTAATCTAAGTGGTCTTGCTTTCTTTAAGGCGATAGACACTGATAGCCATGTCCGGGCACATCTGACCGCAGATACCGCAAGCATTACATTTCTCAGGTTCGGATATAACAGGCAATAGATAGCCCTCTGGATTGATCTTTCCCTGGGAAAGCGTAATACAGGATTGAGGGCAAAATACTATGCACAATTCACATCCCTTACAAAGGATTTCATTAATGACAACCTCTCCCTTAGCCACTTTTCTCTCCCCATATGAACCGAGGTTAATCTTTATAATTCCTTACCAGCTTAGCTCCTTCTCGTAGGGCTTTTTTATTGAGGGGCAACAGCGTTTCCCAAATTTCAGCCCCCCTTCCCCGGGACCGCTCTCCCAGGCCATCTTCGACAGCCTCGATGGGTAGGGCCTGGGTTGCTTCCAGATAAGCACCCAAAAAAATCAGGTTAGCTACCCGTCCAGAACCGATCTCAGTAGCTCGCTTTGTTGCCGGCAGATAATAAGTCTGAACGTCATTCCTTGCGATTTTTTCTTTTGATAAAGTGCTATCTAGAAAAAATATCCCTCCTGGCTTCACTCGGCTTTGATATTCTGAAAGGAATTGGGGATGCATAAGGATCACGGACGGTACTTCTAAGCGGAGGGCCGACTTGATCTCTTGATCTGAAAGAATGGTAATAGACTCACTTGGCCAGCCGCGCATTAATGTGGCATAATTGGGAAAAAAGGTTACATAGTTATATTTTTTCATACCTGTTTCCGCCAGCAGTCTTCCAGCCAGGAGCACACCCTGTCCTCCTACGCCAGCTATTGCGACTTCAAATCTACTCATGTCTCCGCCTCCTATCCATCAGAGAGATGTTCTATATAGTCAACATTTTTAAACTCGCCTAAAGGATATTCAGCTATCATCTGGTTTTCAATGAAATCCAGACATTCCTTCGGCCCCAGGTGCCAATTCACTGGGCAGGCTGACAGGAATTCTACAATACTAAAACCCACACCAGCAATTTGCTTCTCAAAGGCAGTCTTTAATGCCTTTTTTGCCTTTTGGCGATTGGCTGGCGTGTGAACACTCATCCGGGCGGAGTAAGCAGTCCCCTTCATTGATGCTGCCAGCTCTGCGCCATGAAAAGGAAAGCCAGTGATCTTAGGATCTCTTCCCTGGGTCGTGGTGGTGGTACGCATACCCAATAGGGTAGTCGGGGCCATCTGGCCACCAGTGGTGCCGAAGCAGGCATTATTTAGAAATATAGTAGTAATTTTTTCTCCCCGTAAGGTTGCGGCCATAAAATAACCTAAGCCAATGGCGCCCATTTCTCCATCTCCCTGGGCGGCAAAGACAATGGAATCTGGATGCACCCGTTTAATAGCCGTTGCTATAGCCAATCCAGGACCGTGTACTCCACCATACATATCCAGGTCGAAATACATAGTCCAAAAACCCGTGCATCCTCCACCTCCCAACCCTATCGTTCGATCTTCTATCCCTAATTCTTCTATTACTTCGCAGATCATCCGTATAATTATTCCATAATGACATCCTGGACAGTTCATAATGGGTATGCTCTGCAATCTCGTTCTAGGTGGTTCACAAACCACCTCTTTGGTTATCTCTTTTTTAGTCATAAGAGACTCTTCACCTCCTTAAGAATTCTTTCGGGAAAGATGAGCCCTTGAGGGCCTGGATTATGCCGGGCCAGTATGTTTAAAAGAGATACCCGGGCCGAGTCGCCCGCACTGGCTTGCACATCTTCTACTAATTCGCCTGGGCTATCCTCAACCACTAAAATATTTCCTATCCTGGCGCCTAGCTCTTTAACGGCCTTTTGCGGGAAGGGCCACAGTGTTATGGGCCGCAACAAACCGACTTTTATCCCCTTCTCTCTAGCCATATCTACTGCGTCTTGGGATGATCTGGCTGAGGAACCATAAGCAACCAACAACAACTCTGCGTCGTCAGTGAGACATGTCTCATACTTGGTTTCTGTCTCGGCTATACGGTTATATTTTTCAATCTGGTGGCTAAAATATCCCGGGATTCCTCCAGGGGCCATTAACCCCGAAAGAATCTGTTTGGATTTACCCCCCTTTTTTCCTTTTCCTACCAGGGCCCAATCCTTTTCTGGCAAATGATCAAAATTAAGGGGTTTGGGGTCAACCAGTTCTGACATGCGACCCAATATAAAGTCCGTAAGGATAATTACTAAAATGCGATATTTTTCGGCCAAATAAAAGGCCCATTGGGTAAAATCCAAAATTTCCTGCACCGAATAAGGAGCCAGGACAATGCTGCGGTAGGCCCCATGGCCTCCGCCTTTAGTTGCCTGGCGGTAATCGGTCTGGCCCTGTTGGGTAGTTCCTGCCCCCGGCCCGAGACGCATTACATCGACAATAACAGCTGGAACCTCTGTTACTGCCATATGAGAAATAGCCTCTTGCATGAGGCTGAAGCCCGGGCTTGAGGTGGCAGTCATACAGCGGGCACCGGCCAGGGTTCCCCCAAAAAGCATGAATCCAGCCGCAGTTTCCCCTTCGGATTGTAAGTAGACACCCCCTATCTTGGGTAACTCCCGAGAAAAGAATTCAGCGATCTCATTCTGGGGAGTAATAGGATAGCCAAAAAAATGTTTACAACCAGCCAGGAGCGCCCCGCGTCCTACGGCTTCGTTACCATCTATAATGACCTTTCCTGCCAAATCTTATCACCTCCTTAATTTTTCTTGGTCTTGGATTGAATTAATCTCCCATCACACCCAAGGATCTAAAACTTACCTTTGCTAATGCTCAACAATGGCTAAAACAATGGCTCTGTATCCTATGGAACTGATCCTGATTAGGAACTGATAACTGATAGGAAATCGCTTTTTAAGCCGATAGAGACATTATAACATAACAAAATACTACAAATTTCAACTATTTTTTCAGG
>MHDQ01000282.1:16345-33935 GCA_001803565.1 Nitrospinae bacterium RIFCSPLOWO2_12_FULL_45_22
TCGCTTTTTAAGCCGATAGAGACATTATAACATAACAAAATACTACAAATTTCAACTATTTTTTCAGGTTTTGCCCCAAACTTATTTTTTATGGCATAAAAGATTTTCCATTTTGTTTTGGGGCCAGGTTTGCTTGATCAATATACAATTAAGAGGTTCCGCAGTGATAGTGCAGCTTATCAAGCAAAGATTATAAATTACTCCGAAGAGCAAGAGATAGAATATAGTATCACGGCGGATCAAGATAGTGCGGTTAAGAAGGCGATAGAGGCTATCCCAGTAGAGGATTGGAAGCCCCTGAAAGGCAGGGAGGGTGCCTGCATAGCAGAGAGGGAGAGATTCGGGTCTTGATTTTTGAATTAGTTTATGCCATGTTGTCTTTATGCCAAGAGCATTAAGAATAGAGTCTCGATGAATCCCTTATAAAGGCAAAGAGTAACCGGGAAAAGGCTGAAAAAATTGGTGAGCAAGGGTTGAGTAGACCAAAAAAAGCAGATGAACAACTCAAACTGGACAAAGCTTCCATCCATCCTCTTTTCCTCAGAGGTGGAGGGCCAAAAATGAGAGGTGCAAAATGGTGACAATAAAAGGGATATATGATGGGGAAAAGATAGAACTATTAGAGGAAGTCCCCTTCAGAGAAAAGAAAAAAGTGGTCGTTACTTTTCTTGACGAAGTTCCTGAGAATACCGATATGCTGCCATCTGGTATTGCTCCTATTGAAGCCTTAAAAGGTTGTGCAAGGGGTTCAAACTTGACTGAAAAACTACTTGAATCCAGGAAAAAGGATTTAGACCTTGAAGAAGCAAAATGGAGAAAATGAGTATTATGTTTTGGACAGTTCTGCCTTTTTAGCGCTGTTCGAGGATGAAAATGGGGCTGAAACTGTTCAGAACCTGCTTGACCAAGCAACACGGGGGGGAGTTATTATCTTCGTCTCCTTTGTAACTTTTACTGAGATTTTCTACATTACCTTTCGAGAAAAAGGAGAAAAAGAGGCAAGAAAACAAACCAAACTAATGAATAGGCTTGCTATAACGCGAGTAGAATCTTCCCAGGAACTTGGCCTAATAGCGGGAAGGTTGAAAGCCACAAATAAAATCTCTTTTGCCGATGCCTGGATTGCTGCTACAGCGATATTTTACGCTGCCACCTTGGTGCATTAAGGATCCTGAGTTTGAGCAATTAGAGGACGAAGTTAAAGTATTGAAGCTACCATACACAAAGAGTGCATAGATGCTAAGAGGGTTAATCCCTCATTATTTTTGTGAAGAAAGGAGGCTGTCTATGGCCTCCCTGAAACTAGCATAGGGCTGGGCTCCCCTTATTACCCTGAGCACTTTTACCTTTGAGTTTTTGGGGTCCGTAAATCCCAAGAAAAAGATGGGTGTGCCTCTTAAGCCGCTCTTTTGCCCCTCTGCTATATCGTTGCGGATTTCAGTAGCGTGTTTGCCGCTATCAAGGCATTGTTGGAATTCAGGCATGTCTAGCCCGAGGGCCTGGGCATGTCCTGATAAATCCTTCGGGCTCAGGGCCTTTTGATGAGCAAAGAGCCGGGCATGCATCTCCCAGTATTTTCCTTGTTCACCGGCGCAGTTGGCCGCCTCGGCCGCCTTGAAGGCCTCTTTGTGGATGGATTCAATAGGAAAGTTGCGGAAGACATATTTGACCTTGCCGGTCTTGATATAATCCCGCTCGATCTGGGGCACCGTCTCCCGGAAGTGCCGGGCACAAAAGGGTCACTGGTAATCAGAAAACTCGATCAGGGTCAGCTTAGCATTCTTGTCCCCTTTAAAGGGATTATCAGCGACATTTAGAACAACCTCCTGGGGCAGCTGTTTCCCTTGCAGGATGTTTCTAATCTCCTGGAGCTCCTTTTGGATGGCTCTCTGGCCTTCTTTGAGCGCCTCTATCTCTTTTCGCAAAGCCTTCAACTCTTCACTGGATTGAGTAAAGCCCGATTGAGGGCAAAAGAAAGTCAATAGACACAACCCAAGAAGAATCCTTTGAAATATATTTATCATAGCTTTATCCATCAAAAAACAGGGCAGACAGCCTCGCAAGAAGCCACCCACCTTGTCCTATTGCAAATCCCTTCAGCGGGATCTAACTCATGTCTTGCCGGGCCTGTTTGGGTCGAATGACCAAAGGGAGCAAGCTGTAAAACCGATGTTATAAGGCATCGGCCTATCCTTGGTGCTTTGCAATCAGTTCCCGGACGGCAGGGACCAATTCATTAGGAATCTCTATGACAGTCTGGGTTCGATCTTCAAACGTCCATTCGTCTTCCGCAACCGCCTCCTCTTCCGTCTGTTCCTCGTAGTGGGTCAGAACCCTGCGGACTCTTGCTTCATCCCAGCCGGGTGGAAACTTGCTTTGCTTCATCTTTTCTTCCTGCGCCTCCTTCGCCGATAAGCGGTTAAAGGCTTACCCTTCAATTCGTATGCTGTGATCACGAAGATACTATCTGGCTCCGGATCAGGAACATAAATAACCCGCAGATACCGTCCTCCCTGAGTCTGACCAATTGCAACTCTGGAACCCTCGCACCCAGGGCGATCTTCCCCTGGCCTTCTCAATACATCCTTAACCTCGTCTTCGTCAACTCCATGTCTATAGATATGAGGTTCGCTTGTCTCTGGGTCGATATAAAAGCGAAGCTTCATCAGCCTCTTCCTACTAGCTCCTCAGGACGACGGTAGCTTGCTTCTAGACCATGAAGTTTACGGTGGTGCAATGGAAAAGGATTTTCAGCAAGGGATTTAATTTTCTCAAGAATCTTAGGTATATATTGTCTGTCAATACATTTTAGTTCTCGTTCTGCCGAGCTCTTCCAGTCAATTTCATAAGAGGCCATCTACTTTTAACCGTTTTATTAATTCATCAAGGGATATTGTTGGTTCATCCCTACGTTCAGCAATAATAGCAAGGCCATGGAGATCTTCTAAAAGTTCTTCATATTCTTCTAATGGGATAACAACAGCGGTTTTTTTCCCACTCTCATCTATTAAATATTGTGTTTGGATTCTCCCCATCCTTTACCTCCTACTAGATTAGCTTCTTACAAAATATGGCAGATCAAATTCAGCAAACCCATCTCCCTACCCTAAGACCCTAGCAAGCAGGCGAGGTAGTGGAAACCGTTGCATCATCAATAGTGGTCTTGCCTGGGTTTTTTCTTACCATAAACCTTACATCTTGTCAATTAGGTACAGGCCGAAGTTTCTTTTACAATCTCTTTGAAATGGGTTTATATACATATAAAACAAGGCGGGCACTTCCTTGCGGGCTACCCGCCTTGTCCTCTTGTAGAACCTCCTTCAGCGGGCACTAACTTCTGGCCCGCTGAATTATATGGGTACTACTTTTTACCTTTACCTGGATTCACTACCACTACCTCGCAGGTGCTGGTAGCAGGGTTGCCGTTACCATCATCAGCAGTGACGGTCCAGGTGATATGGTCGTCTACTCCACCTGAATCCACAATATTGATGGTACCGCCTGTGAATGATACCACACAGGATTCTTTCTTGTCTACCGTCTTGCCAGCACCATTAATCATCCAACAGTCATAGCCCGTAATCGTAGGAGATACTGTTTCGCAATTATCCATAGCGCTGGCTGTGAAGGAGATGGGAGCATTAGGTGGAACGATGGTTGCTGGAGAGTTACACTGGATTTGGGGTGGAGTAATGTCATCTACGATGACAGTCTGGGTCTGGGTCGAAGTGTTCCCGTTCCCGTCATTGTAGCTCCATGTAACCGTGGAGGGCCCCTGTTACCAAAATACTCAAGGGGTAATCTGGTAACACCTGACATCATCGGGACAAGTCAGTGATAATAGGGACTGCCGGTAGGGGAAAATTATTTGACCAGGATAAAAAATTAAAATTAAGTATGGTGTCCCCAGAATAAGCAGAATAGCCCAGGATCTTTAGGCTTCCAAAAAATCAATAGTATAAGATTCCATTCCAGATGGATGTTTAGAGGTATATTTTTTAAGGGCATTGGCTATTAGGGAGAATTTATCCCCTGCCAGGGTATAAGGTATGATAAGCACCCCATAATGAGGGCGGTGTTCATTAAAGAATTGAACCGTAAGTCTGATATAGTCATTCCGATTTCTGGTTACCATACACCTCCCTTTAGAAACGGCATATTCTAGTTGCTCTTTATCAAGGGCCTGGGTCATACCTACTTCATGGGCGCTAATAGCATCAATCTGATATTTTCTCAACAGCTCTGCAATCTTCGGGCTTATATCCTCGTCAAGATAATATTTCACTAACTATTTCCCCTTAGAAAGGGGTATCCTTCATGAATACGTTCTCTGGTCCAGCTTTCGTTCTGAGTTATCAGTTGGTCAATCTCGCCAGGGTACTTCCGATAATAGCCAATAGCGGCCCTGAGTTGCTGTTCGGTAAGCCAGTGATAGATATTACGCAGGCGTTCAAAATCCTCTCTTACACCCTTATAATTGGCAATGACTTCCCACGCCTCTATGCCACTCCCAGCTATTCTGGCCCGGTAGCCACTTACTCCCTCAGAAAAAATAATCCCCGGACAGCATCGCATCTTGATGGCCTCTTCGAGAAGTTCTCTTACCATGGTAGAGAATTCTTTTCCCGATTCCTGGGCAATAGTTTGAACCTCTTTGACGAGTTCTTCGGGAATCCTCATACTTTTTTGAACGGTTGCCATAATAACACCCCCTCTATTGCTAGAATCACCAACGATAAGGGGCCTCGTACTGTTCACATCCCATCATCATGCAATACAATACGATGAAATACAACGCATGTCAAATTAGCGCAGGCTTTAGCCTGCGCTAATTTGTGGAAAGCTATTAGTAATCAACTGATAAGGAATTGCTTTTCTGTTTAGGAAAGATTAACATAGCGATAAGGAAGATGGCAACCTTTTTTCTAGCTTTGACACGGAATTTATATTTATCGAGCCAGAAGAAGTAATTAAGAGATAGATAGGATAGTAAGAGCTTGTTGTGAGGCAGATTTTTTGAAATAAAATGCTTAATTTTGGCTAGAAGTTCTTCAGTTTTTTCTTTGCCGAATTTCCGCACTATCTCATCCCACAATGGGGAAGTTCGAATTTGCTTTTGGTATTCCTTAGTCATATGTTCCAATTGTTCGGGGGACAGCGTCTCACCAGGCATAGCGAAGTGAATACCGTCGTCTTCAATCCAAGAAAACGACGCAGTGAAGATTGAGCTTTCCTACAACATTTTTTGAATTTTTTCCCGCTGCCACATGAGCAAGGATCGTTTCTACCAATTCTTCTATTCATTTACTGCCTCAAGGTGATTATTGACCTTTACTTTTGGGCAAAACTGACCTATTCTCCAACTTCAGTAAGGTGGCTCGGCTGGCCCACTATAGCCACACATCCCCAGACGTGGAGAATTGACTAGTGGTAAAGGCTCACCATAATCCTCGTGGGGATGCGCTTTAACGTGCGTATCGCACAATGTCCCCCAGACATCTTCTTCAATCAAACATTCTATACACAACCAAGCTCCTGGCCGCTCACATTCCATACAACGTTCTTCAGGGGGAATATTACGTGCCATGAGGGCGATTGGATGGGAAGAGTTCGGTTTACCTTCACGTACACCCACTGCTTTTATCAGGGTTTCAGATGATGTGCCAAAATCATAAATGTGAGTCAGTTCTACGCCTGGTTCAAATACCTCTTGGATTTGGCGTTTCATAGCTATTTCTTCTCCACCCCACCCCCCTATAGAAAACTGGCTGAGATGCCCACAACATTCTAACCAGATTCCCCTCAAATAGTAATCCAAATCCTTCAACTTAGCCCTTCCGCACATCTCTAAATCTAACCAGAAATCACTAGAACCAGCATCCTGTACACGGAGATGGTAGATAGTTTCTGTTTTCCCCGGCTTGTGATCTGCTTGTTCGATGATGGCTCGGCGTCGGGTACAAGTAGACAGATGTTTGATCATCCCACCTTTAGCCATCTCTTGCCCACAATAGACGCATACCCCTCGTGATTGTTTTTTTCGCGACATCGGATTCTCCTTTAAACTAAGGGATTATTTGTTTAGAATTTTATCCTGACAAGAATACTTTCTATTTGGTGCACCCAACGGTGGAATTGAGCGGCAACCGCAGATGGCATCAATATCGGATTTACATACTTTTGGCTAGGCCGTTTTAACCCTTCAAACTACCTTATTTAAACCCAAGGTGCAGATTTGAGCCAGTAATCTTGCTTTTAAACAAATTAGCTAATGAACCGGGTAGCCAGGAGCCCTAGCCGGCCCCAAGCCCCCTCAGGTAGGGTCAAGGAATAGTGCCCGGTACGCACGTTTAGCCTATTTGTTTCTCCCTGTTTCCTCTCGGAGTGCATCATTAGCACTACCGTATCCTAGTTTACATCCCCTCCTGCCTCAAACTTAAGGTACAGATTTGAACCAGTAATATTACCTTTAACCAAGTTAATATCGGATGCGGAGTAGAGGCAACTGTTAGCCCTCAATATCTGTATCTGATTCGATCTAGATTTTCTCTGAATTTCTGCTTCATTCTGTATGACCATCTGCTGTCATTTAGAAGATTATCGAAACCGTCCTCAACGAGATCCAGCGGAAAATAACGCAGACTCTTGAGAATCGCATCAATATAACTCCTTGTAGATGAGATGATAAGGAATTGCTTTTCTGTTTAGGAAAGATTAACATAGCGATAAGGAAGAGGGCAACCTTTTTTTCTAGCCTTGACACGGAATTTCTATTTATTGAGCCAGAAGAAGTAATTAAGAGATAGATAGGATAGTAAGAGCTTGTTGTGAGGCAGATTTTTTCATAGACTATCTCGCCCTTAGGTGAAGATTCCCGGTTGGGTGGGTCTCTGGAAGGTCATCCTCAGGTCTTGCTTGAGGCGCTTCACCAGGTCTCTGGATACCCTGTTTCTTGCGTATCCCCCGGGATTTATTGCGGATAATATACTGTGCTCGGGTCTCTCTTCCCTCCCCTTCATCCCTTAGCACCCTTACCCCGTTGTGCACACTAAAGCCAGAATGTCTCCAGCTAAAGTAGAGACGAGGCATAATTGGAATACTGAAGACATATTGACGGTGGGGGACAGGGTAGAGAATATTATGGCGCAAAAATTCTCCGAACTGGATCACCTTTTTGGAGTGGCATGAAGGGCAGAACCAACGGCCTTTACAACTAAAGGCAAGCAAATACTCTTCGCTGCAATCCTTGCAGCGCACCCTTGCGAAACCATAATGCCAAAGTTTTCAGAGGGGGTGCACCCCAAAATTTGCTATCACGTAATGGTTATTGATGGGGAGATGTTTAAAGAATTGAGTCATGGGAGATGGAGGTAGGGAGAGGAGGATAGTCACGGTTTTCATTAACCTGATCAATTGTAATTTTTCACAGTTTCGATCATCGCCTTGATGTTTTCAAAAGGGGTATCAAAGGGGCAATCACATCCGGTAGCCACCACATAATTGGGAACATCCCGCATTTTATCCATTAATTCTTTTGTCGCTTTTCTGACATCATCTGGTGTCCCATTTCTTAGAACCCCAACGGGGGATAAGTTCCCAATTATTAATATATGGGATGGGACTCTGGGGACAATGGAGGGAAGATCCACGGGGTAGTCGACACTTATAGCCCGGACTCCAGTGGCACACATTTCTTCGATAATATGAGAAGTATTCCCACAGATGTGCAAAGATGCCGGTACCTTTATCCTGTCAACAAACTTTTTGGTGTAAGGCGCCGAAAATTCAGCATAGGCCTTCTTGGATAGAAGACTCGAAGTAGGATCACCCAGGAAGAGGGAAGTAGCCCCGGCATCGATAAAGGCCTCAGAAAGGACTATAGCCGCCTCCACACAAAAGTCTAATAATTTTTTAACAAATTCGGGGTTCTTGATAGTCATTCTGGATATATGCTCTACCCCGGCCAGTTGCCCGGCAAAGGTAAAGGGGCCGACGCTCATAGCCGATTTCGACCGGTTGGGATACCGTTCCGAAAGTAATCTGGCTGCTTTCAAAAACTCCGGTATTCTCCCGTCCCTGGTAGGGTCCGGAATCCTTAATCTTGCAATATCATCCAAAGTTTTGACCGGATGGGTTACTACCGAAGGGATGTCATTATCTGTCATCTTTATCTCGCAACCACAGGTCTCGGCTAAAAAACTGGAATCAGTATAAACAATAGGTATGGTATCGAGATTGAATTCTTCTACTGCGGCAGATATGGTCCTGAACTGGGTCTCCCCATCGAGCGCATTTTGCTTTATAGTCGTGTTAGTTAACCTACAGCTTACAGCACTGACAAAAGGAGTCCCTTTCCTTCTTTTTGGTCCCATGTCTTTCCTCCTTTCTTTAACGACTCCAAATGGATAGGTTATTTTGTTTTTGCTACAAAGAAATTATAAAAATAGGGTAAAAATAGGGTAACACTTTTCCCCTGGGAAGATCAACCCAAAAGAGGGGGGAAGTGTTATGGAAGAGAAGGATAAAAGGCAAAGGAGTAAGGAAGAGAAGTTAATGTTTCTTAAGGCAGCAGAGGAACATGGGATAACGGGGGTCGCCCGATGCGAGAAAGCCGCACGCCGGTAAATATGGGGATCATAATAAACCCCCGAATATCTAAATTGATTTTTATCCTGAGCATGTTTATAATCAATCCATTTATCTAGCTCAATCTCAATCTTAATCTTTCCATAACTATAAGGACCATGCGAATTCTTTTTGTGACCGAAGTCCTGAAGGAATATATAGGCACAGTACCGATGGGTATCCTTTACCTGTCGGCA
This sequence comes from Nitrospinae bacterium RIFCSPLOWO2_12_FULL_45_22, assembly GCA_001803565.1. Lineage (GTDB taxonomy): Bacteria > 2-12-FULL-45-22 > 2-12-FULL-45-22 > 2-12-FULL-45-22 > 2-12-FULL-45-22 > 2-12-FULL-45-22. Next base: position 25,168 of record MHDQ01000282.1, read on the forward strand.
TATCTTAGGGCTAACGGACACAAAACCCGCATTGCCGGGATGGAATTTAAAGAAGTAGATGGGGTTATTAAGGAATTTAACCCCCAACTGGTATGTTACAGCGTTACGACAGGGATACACCCCCTTTTTGTTGAGTTGAATAAAAGGCTAAAGGAAAAATATTCATTCTTTTCGGCCTTTGGTGGGCCGCATGCTACTTTTTTCCCGGAGATCATTGCCCAGGAAGGCATAGATGGAGCATGTATAGGCGAAGGGGAACTTGCTTTATTGGAGTTGGTAGAGAAATTAGGGCAGGGTGCTGATATACGGCAGGTGCAGAATTGGTGGATTAAAGATGCAGAAGGTATCCTTCATAAAAATCCGGTACGTCCACTTATCCCTGACCTGAACCTGTTGCCTTTCCCGGATAGGGATCTAATCCGAGAGTATGAGTCTCCTCGACCGCGTAGATTCTGGTTTTTCCTTACGGGTAGGGGCTGTCCGTATAACTGTACTTATTGTTTTAATCAAGCCTATTATGATCTCTATAAAGGTAAAGGAAACCGTATCCGACGGCTCACGGTTGATCGGGCTATAGAAGAAATCTTGTCGGTGAAAGAGACCTTTTCTCTGGACTTAGTTAATTTTATTGATGACTGTTTTGTTATAGAAATGGATTGGTTAGAGGAATTTGCCGATAGATATCCGGAAACAATCAAGATACCTTTCAACTGTAATATTACCTTTGACCGGATTAATAAGCGGTTGGTAGCCCTTCTGAAGCGGGCAGGCTGTTATTCCGTTACCGGCGGGATAGAATCGGGCAATCCTGAGATCCGCAAAGAGGTCCTAAACCGAAAGGTCTCTAACCAGCAGATCATTGATGCCTGCCGGATGCTCAAAGAAGCCGGTATGCGGGTCTTTACCCAAAATATCCTGGCATTACCCAAAGAAACCTTAGGGAATGCCTTTGAGACATTAGATATAAATATCCGTTGTAGAGCAGATTATCCACATGTTTCCCTCTATCAACCCTATCCCGGCACCAGGCTAGGCGAGCTAGCTATTAAATGGAAAATGTTTGATGGGAATCTGGATAATATTAAACCAGCCTTCTCCAAATATTCACCCCTTCATCACCCCCAAAAAAGAAAACTGGAGAATCTCTCTAAACTCTTTGCCTTTGGTGTGGAGTTTCCTTTTACAGTATCATTTATAAAGGTTTTGATTCATCTCCCCCTCCATAGGGTCTACCATTTCTTCTCAAAATTATGGAAAGGTTATTGTTTTAAATCTCGTGTATTTCCTCAAAAGATGAGCTTCCGTTATGCTATTTATGCAATTAAATGCTATCTGTTCGGCTATGGTGGCTAGCTGGGTGGGGTCTTTTCTTTTTTCTATCATATTAAATTTGACCAATGCCTGGCTGGTCTATATCCTGGTCTTGTTGCTCCAAAAGAAAAGATTGATAGCCCTTATAACCAGTTTAATCTTTCTCGTCCACCCCTTCTTGTGGTGGGGATTGGGAGATGGTTCTAGCCAGCAAAGAGGTTTATTTCTATCTTTTTTTTTACTGGCGTTTATCTTGTTTGAGAGATCAACCACCCCCAAGAGGATCAATTATCTTAATTCCCTGGCCCTCTTCTTGCTTGCCCTCCTTTTTAGCCCCGGGGCCGTTATCCTCCCTTTCCTCTTGCTCTTATATGATTACCATTTTATTGTGCCTCAGGAAACCCAGGGCTCGCTGAATAGGTGGAAGAAATATTACCCTTTTTTTGAAGTCCTGGGGCTGTTTCTAGCCCTCAAATATATTCTCTTTGCCCCTAGCCTGATACCCGCCTCAGAACCACCGGACTTCTTAGTGAGCATAGCAAATATTCCAGCCATCTTCCTCTACTGCCTTGCTTTGTCCCCTGATCTTATTCCGCAAGTATCCGGGGCTTCCGAGATAAGCTTGTTGAAATACCTCCTTTCTGCTGCGGGGGTAGCCTTATTCATCTCAGGCAGTATAAAGCTGTATCGCTTTTCCCGGGTGTTATCTTTTGTTTCTCTCTGGTTCTTCCTCTCTCTGGTTTCTACCCTTTACCTAACACCTTCACCGATAGAACCCCAGAGCTACTATCTGCCAGTGGTAGCAGTCAGTTGGTCTATTGGGTGGCTCCTGGCAGAGCTATGGTCTGCTAGATATGGATTTATGAAATACCTGGCCTGCTTATTCCTCTTTTTTATCATGGCGTTTTATTTAGAGTCTGATATACCCTATAATGAGGCAGTTATTATACCTAGGCCTGAATCCCGGCAATTTGTTAGCCCTGATCTGGCTGATTATCACTTCTTTTTGGCCTATGCCTATCAGCGAGTGGGTAAGTATACTCAAGCCATTAAGGAAAATAACCTGGCCTTAAGACTTAATCCCCGCGCCATACACCCTCATCTCAACTTAGGAGTAATATATGCCCAGTTAGGAGAGCATGACCGGGCGATAAAGGAACTACAAGAAGTACTAAAGGTTTTTCCTTATCATTTATATGCCCTTAATTGGCTGGGAGATGTTTATAAAAAGTTAGGTAAGTGGGAAAAGGCCAAGGAGCAATATTTGCTGGCTATTATGTATGATCCCGATGATGTGGTTGCCCGTAATAATCTAGGGGTAATCTATTTACGGGAAGAAAAGCCCGTAGAGGCCAAATTGCACTTCCAGCACGTCCTGACCATTGATCCGACTGATCCAGTAGCAAAAGAATATTTGAGGATAATGAAATAAATAATAGATATAGGTTCATTATGAATAAGATCAGGTCTTGCATCAGGCATATAAGAAAGCCCGGCTTAGCCTATCTAGTTATCTTCCTCGGTGCGTTTGGCTTTTTCTTATCTCTGTATAAATATGATTTCTTCATAGAAGATGAAGGGCTCTACCTATACGAAACCCTTCGGATATATAAAGGGCAACTACCTTACCGGGACTTTCGCGTAGGCTACACCCCCTTAGGGCTTTATCTCTATAGCCTGCTCTTCTATCTCTTCGGCCCCGGACAACCAGTATTACGTATCTGGACCTGTTTTATGAATGCCAGCTCTACGCTCTTACTCTTTGTCCTGGGCCGAAGGATACTCCCTATCCCCTGGGCCATTATCCCCTGCCTCCTATTTTTATCGTTAAAACCCGAGGGTTATGGCTCTTCTCTGTGGTTGCATAATACCCCTTATTTTGGCTGGACTATCGTCTTTTTATGGCTTTTGGGTGTATGGTTTCTCTGTCGGCATATAGAATCTTATAAACCGTCCTGGCTTTTCCTTTCCGGCCTGGCTAATGGTGCCATGTTTTCTATTAAGAGCAATGCCGGGGTATATTTTGCCTGGCTAATCCTGCTTTATCTGGCCTACCAGACCACCGGTCATTCCAGGGAGAATAGGTGGTCATGGTGCTTTAAGGGATTGGTTTTTGTCTCTATACTCCTGGCATTAATAGGCTTATTCAGGTCCCATTTGACAGTATCAAATCTCCTGGTTTTTATCCTACCCCTTCTGACTATCATGGCTACCCTTCTATTTCAAAGTACAAAGCTCAAGGCGCAAGGTTCAATCCAAAACTCTAGAGCCCTGAACCTAGAACCTAGAACCTCTTTGTTAGGCGCAATTTTATTGTGGTTAGGAGGTTTTTTAATTATCCTGCTTCCCTGGCTCCTATACTTAGGATTAGAGATAGGGTGGCAAAATTTTGTCCAGAGCGATCTCTTTCAGAATACCTCCAGCCTGGGGGTATGGTATCTGCCCTTCTTCTATATATCTAAAGAACTATTGATAATAATTATCTTCTTATATTTGTCAGTGCGACTATTTAAACTGCTACCCAGGTATGTCTCCATACCCTTAATAATGTTATCAGCATTAATTTTTGGTTTATTGATTAACCACTTCGCCTTACCAGACTTCAAGGGGAAGTGGCGTTATTTTAGCTGGCAGATAGATATCAACTTCATTTATCTAATCGCGGCCTCCCACTGGACCGCCCTATTTCTTATATCTGAGCATCTTAGAGGTAATAAAATAGTAACCGTTCACCCACTCGTTACCCGAAGTGTCATTCTGAGCCCTGAGATATTTATCCTAATGACCCTATCTGGCTTATTGATGATCTTGCAGGTTTATCCCCGGATGGATATTGCCCATATTATGCTCGCTTCGCCGGCCACATTGATCCTAATGGCCTGCCTGCTATATTTTAGTTATAGATATTGTACCGAGAAATATCCCTGGGGCCGGGTCATTGCCCTTATCCTGACTACCATCATACCATTAGGGATAGTCTTCTCTAAGACCTTCCCTCTTATCTGGGAGTTGAGCCAGGTCAGACCAGCTTTATCTTCTGTAAGGATAGAGAAGGGCGGGCAAGTATTGTTAGACCTGGCTACCATCAAATTTTATCAAATCCCCCACCAGCTTAGAGATAGGTATAAAGATATTTACCCGAGTTTATTCCATGATAAGATATTGGCTTTGAAGAAAGCGACAGAATATATTCAATCGGAAACACCAGAAGGTTCTCCACTTTTTGCTTTCCCTGCTTCGGCCATACTATATTTCCTGACCAATCGCGATAATCCTACTAAGATAGATTATTTTCGACCCCAGGTGGTAACCAGTAAAGAGGAAAAGGAAGTGGTCGAGCAATTAAAAAAGACTAATCCTCCCTATATAGTGATGGGCAATGGGATAAGTGTGTGGTGGTTAGGAACCGAAAAATATTATCCCCTTATCCTGGATTACATTAGATCAAATTATTTTTTAGAGAAGAGGTTCGGGGAATTTGATATCCTTAAGAAGAGGGGTTATTCTGGATGAGAGTACTATTGGTTAAACCTGGGAGCCAGTGGCTGGCACGGATTGTAGGGCCTGATATTGGCTTAGGCTATTTAGCTACCCAAATTAGAAATACCGGTCATACGGTAAAAATCCTTGATTGTTTAAAAGAAAAAATAGATCCTAAAGGCATTAAAAAGGAAATCCAGGAATACCAACCAGAGGTAGTAGGATTTAAGAGCTACACCATGGACCTTCCCTGGGTCAAAGAGGCGAGTTTAGCGGTTAAGGCCATTAACCCCAGGATAGTTACGCTGGTAGGTGGACCGCATCCGTCTGGTGATCCAGGGCATACGTTAAGATACCTGAAAGAGATAGATTTTGCCTTTAGGGGCGAGGCGGAGGTGGGATTACCTATGCTTTTGCATAGTATCTCGCATAATTCGAGCCCTAAGCTGGAAGAGGTTCCTAGTCTATGCTATAGGGTGGGCGAAGAAATAGAAGAAATAAAGGTGAATAAACAGTCCTTTGTGCAAGACCTGGATACTATTGGTATGCCAGCCTGGGATTTAATTGACCCGCGGGGATACCGCAATTTTACCAGGGCCTGGGGTAACGGTGGTGCCTATATACCTATTTCTTTTACCCGGGGATGTCCTTTTAATTGCACCTTTTGTGCCACAAGGTTAATAAATGGAAATGGATTTAGAAAAAGGGGGATAGGCCATATCCTGGCGGAATTAAATTTACTCTACCATGAGTACGGTGTCCGTAACTTAAGTATTGCGGATGATAATTTAACTCTGGATAAGAATTACTTGATGGAAGTATGCCGGGCAATTAATGAAGCGAATATTAGCTTCAGATGGGATTTTCCCAATGGGGTACGGGTAACAACCCTGGATGAGGAGCTACTTCATAGGTTAGAGACAACCGGCTGGGGCTCAATATGTGTAGCTATTGAATCAGGCTCTCAGAGAATTCTGGATCATATGGGGAAAAAGATTACCCTCAAAGAAATAAGGGATGGGGTGCATCTAATAAAGAAAACTACTAAAATGGAAATTTTAGGTTTTTTTATCCTGGGCTATCCGGAAGAGACCCTGGAGGATATTCGGGCCACAATAAAATTTGCCTTAGACCTGCCCCTGGATATGGTTACTTTCTTCTACTTCTCTCCCCATCCCGGCACCGAAATCCATAGGCAGTTAGTAGAAAAATATCCGGAAAAGTTTGATAATATTGATTGGACCACCTTCCAATATGTCAGACCAACTTTTCCCCCACCGAATATGTCAGGGGAACAATTTGAAAGATTGGTAAGGGGTGCCTACCTCCGCTTTTATCTCAGACCCAGGGTAATATTGAGAATCTTAAGGCGAAGGAGATACCAACAGACAAAATTAGCTACTATAATTATCAGGTTTATCAAGAGAATGTGGTACCTTTTCTTTGAAAGGTAAGGAGGAAAATTGTTTATCTGTGGTAAATTTTTGGGAGACTTAATCCGAAATTATGAAACAGGTTAGCCAAATAAAGCTCATTATAAAATTGTCGGAGATAGAATCTAAATCCCCTAATGCGGGATAAACATCTACAAAAAGCGTTGGTAAAATGAAACCAAAGACTTAACCACGAATGACACGAATGGACGAATGGCATCAATAGCCTTTGGCGTTGCCTGCAACATTTTTTACTCCATTCGTGCTATTCGTATATTCGTGTAATTTGTGTTCCCTCTTATTTTGGCTAAACATTTACGAAATTATGAAAATAGAAGATATATCTAGGATACTGATAATAAAACCTAGCTCCCTGGGCGATGTGATCCATACCTTGCCCCTGCTAAAGGCATTACGGGATCAATTCCCCCAGGCTTATATCGCCTGGTTAATTAGTCCAGAATTTAAAGATATTATTGAAGAGAACCCTTACCTGGATCAAATATTTGTTTTCCATAAAGAAAAATGGGGCAACCCTTACCGTCTCCCTTTAACTATGAAGGAATTTTTTTCCCTGATCCGCCAGATACGGCGGCAAAGATTTCAGCTTGTTATAGATGTACAGGGGCTATTACGCAGCGGCATTGTGGCCTATCTCTCCCGGGCTCCCTATCGGCTTGGTTTTGAAAACGCCCGGGAATTCAGCCCTATATTTTATAACAAGAAGATACCGGTGCCTAATACAGAAGTCCATGCCGTTGACCGCTACCTGTCTCTGCTGCCCGGGAAAAGGGATGAGCTTCTTAAACCTGAATTTTATCTGCCTGTTTCTGAGCCGGTCAGAGATAGTATCTGGCATATGTTGCAGCAAAACCAGGTTGATCTTAATAAAGAACTCTTTCTCCTTAATCCCGGCGCTAAATGGAGTACTAAACGCTGGCCAGCAAAGAGCTATGCCCGTTTAGCTGAGGCCATACATGCGCAATTTGGTGGCCATATTATCCTTATCGGTGGGAAGGAAGACCAACCACTAGCAGAGGAGATAGCATCTTGTGTCCGGATCAATCTTGCGGTATTAACCGCAAAGACCTCTTTGAAACAATTAGCGGCCCTCATGCAAATGTCAACCTTACTAATAACCAATGATTCAGGACCAATGCACTTAGCTAATGCAGTTGGCACTCCTATTGTCGCTATTTTCGGGCCTACTAACCCTAAAAGGACCGGCCCTTATCAAGGTAACTATATAGTGGTTCAGAGGGAACTACCCTGTGCCCCTTGCTATCTAAGGAAATGCCCTGCCGGCCAGGAATGCCTGCAGGAATTAGGGGTAGATCAGGTTATGTCAGCCGTACAACAGCTCATGAGGAGGATAAGATGCGGTGCCTAGTTAGCGGAGTAGCAGGATTTATCGGCTCCCATTTAGCCGAGAGGCTGGTGAGAGACGGCCAGGAAGTAATAGGTATTGACTGTTTTCTGGATTATTATCCCCGGGAGGTAAAGGAAGAGAATTTAGCCGGGCTGAAAAAATCGCCAAATTTCCATTTTCAGGAGGCTAATTTACTAGAGCTGGACCTACCAGCGTTAGTGCAAAAGACCGACTTTATCTTTCATCTGGCCGCCCAGGCCGGGGTACGGGCCAGTTGGGGGGAGAGCTTTTCTATTTATACCGAAAATAATATCCGGGCTACCCAGAGGCTCCTGGAGTCCTGTAAAGGCCAAAAGGTAAGCAAGTTTATCCTGGCCTCTTCCTCGTCGGTCTATGGTGATGCGGAGGAAATGCCAACTTCGGAAAATAGCGCTCCTAAACCAGTCTCACCTTATGGATTGTCTAAATTGGCCTGTGAACATTTATGCTACTTATACTGGAAAAACCATAAGATACCCTATCTAGCCTTACGGTATTTCACCGTTTATGGCCCCAGACAACGGCCAGATATGGCCTTCCATAAGTTCTTACGGTCCGCCCTGCACGGAAAAGAGATAGAGATTTATGGCGATGGTAATCAAACTCGAGACTTTACCTATATATCTGATATTATAAATGCCACAGTAAAGTCTATATCAACCGATGCGGTAGCAGAATCAGTGAACCTTGGTGGTGGTTCCCCGGCTACTATCTGGCAGGTATTGAATATAATAGAAGAGATTACCGGTAAAAGGGTTAGATTAAGACATATAGAAGAGCAAAAAGGCGATGTACGGCATACCTGTGCCGATATCACTAAGGCCCAGAGGATATTGGGCTATGCCCCGCAAGTAAGGCTGGGAGAGGGTTTACGCAAACAATTCTTATGGCAGAAAGGAGGGATGCTAGATGCCTATTGACAAAGAGTTACTCGATATACTGGCCTGTCCTAAGTGTAAAGGGGATATTATCTATGACCAGGAGAAGGATGGCTTGATATGTAATGCCTGCAAGCTAATGTACCCTATTAAAGATGAAATACCAGTTATGCTTATTGATGAGGCCATCAGAGTAGAATAGCAAATTATACACCGCTTATACACCGCAAAGGCGCTAAGAACGCAATGACCCCCAAT
>MHDQ01000283.1 GCA_001803565.1 Nitrospinae bacterium RIFCSPLOWO2_12_FULL_45_22
TAACCAGAATGAAAATACGATTTAAACAGAATATCCTTGAATCCTACTTGGAAAAACTTTATGCTTAAAAAGTGCAAGAGTTTAGTAGATAATATAACCTCCCACTGAATCTTGTCAATTACGAACGCTTTTCGCTTAAAGGTCAGTGTATATAAGGGTGGTTCAAAACACGATAAAGCCCGTTAAATGCGGCTTGACATCAATGGTCTTTTGTGTTAGAAATTTGCTATAAACTTTTTTCTAATTTTCCTTAACCATCAATAAAGACAAGGAGAGAGAGCGGTGCGTTATGCAGTTATAAAAACTGGTGGAAAACAATACCGGGTCTCGGTAGGTGAGACTATGATGGTAGAAAAGTTGCCTGGGGAGGTAGGGGGGAAGATAGAGTTAGGCCAGGTATTGATGATAAAAGATGGTGATCAGGTCTATTATGGCGATCCGTGGGTAGAAAGTGGGTTGGTAACAGCCAAGATAGTTGAGCAAGACCGGGCAAAAAAGATTATTGTATTTAAACATAAGAGACGCAAGGATTACCGAAAGAAGCAAGGCCATCGGCAATATTTTACCAGGCTAAAAATAGAAAATATTTCTTTAGGAAGCCCGATTTTGGAAAAAACGGGAGAAAAGATGGTTTCTATGCCAGGACCAGAAGGGCTGGGAGCCATTCCAACTGAAGAGCAAACCGTTTTACCATTCAAGTTAGAGATGATGGAAAGCGTAGGAACAGGCCTACCTCCGGAAGGACCCACGGAAAATATGCTATCAGGAGAGGTGATAGAAAATGGCTCATAAAAAAGGTGGTGGGAGTTCATCTAATGGCCGTGATAGTTGCGGAAAGCGCTTGGGCGTTAAGCGTTTCGCTGGCCAATGGGTATCAGCCGGGAGTATCCTTGTCCGGCAAAGGGGGACAAAATTTAAGCCCGGGTTTAATGTAGGTCTGGGTCGAGACCATACCCTATTTGCAAAGATTGATGGGATAGTAGAGTTCCCCCGGCAAGGGAAGAGTGACCGGAGGATAAATGTCCTGGCCCTCCCTTCCAGTAGCTAAGGAGGATGTTTGCTGATCGAGTTAAGATATATGTGAGAGGCGGGAGGGGAGGGAAGGGGTGTGCAAGTTTTTTACGGGCAAGGTTCAATCCACGGGGCGGTCCAGACGGGGGCAATGGTGGCCGAGGTGGTGATGTAATTATCCGGGTCAAAAAAGAGCTTTATACCTTAATAGATATAAAATACCGGTCGCATAACCTGGCCCGAAAAGGGGGTAATGGGAGCAGTAATAACCGCCGGGGTAGAGATGGCCCCCCTTGCATTATCAAAGTACCGGTAGGTACAGTGGTGAGAGAGGCTGAGAGTGGCTGTTTACTGGCAGACTTAACCCGGGACGGAGAGGAAGTCATAGTAGCTCGGGGAGGTCAGGGTGGAAGAGGGAATAACTACTTCAAGTCTGCTATAAACAGGGCGCCCCGTTATGCTGAGGAGGGAGGAGCAGGAGAAGAAAGGTGGCTTCAATTAGAGCTGAAATTGCTAGCTGATGTTGGCCTGATTGGGATGCCTAATGCTGGAAAATCTACTTTGCTTGCCTCCATATCAGCCGCCCATCCCCAGATAGCTCAGTATCCATTTACTACCCTGGCCCCTAATCTTGGTGTAGTAAAGTTGCCGGATTTTACCAGATTTATAATAGCCGATATCCCCGGTCTTATACCTGGTGCCCACCAGGGAAAAGGATTAGGGTATCAGTTCCTTCGGCATATTGAGCGGACCAAGCTCTTGATCCATATTATTGATCTAGCTGTCCCTGGGCCGCGGGAGCCTTTTGAGGATTTCCAGGCCATTAATAGAGAACTAGAGCTTTATAATTCCTCGCTGGTCAATAAGCCACAATTAATAGCAGCTAATAAACTTGACCTGCCGGAAGCGCGGGAAAAATTAACTGACTGCCAGGCACAATTTAACCAACAAAACCTCTCTTTCATTCCCATATCAGCAAAGACAGGTGAAGGTATACCTGAGTTGATTCAATCTTTATGGGGTAAATTGCAGGAGCTAACTCCCCATGATCAGTTGGAAGAAAAGGTAGGAGCTAATTGATAGCTAAGCGCTCTATACACAGCGTCCAAATTAAATACGCATAAGTCGTCATTCCGGCGAAAGCCGGAATCCAGAAAAGATGCTGGATTCCGGGTCAAGCCCGGAATGACAGGCAATGTTGGTATGCGCAAATAATTATGCCGCTCTGTATAGTTCGGATGAAAAATTTATAGATAAGATTAGATCAACATGAATTTGGCCTCTGTGATTAAACCAATTGTAGGTGGAGGATAAGAAACGAGGAGAGAAATTTTAGGTGACTTAAAGCGGATAGTAGTAAAGATTGGCAGTGGGGTTCTGACCAGTACCGGCCAGGGCCTTGCCATTCCTATAATAGAAAACTTGGTAGATCAACTGGCAACTGTCCAGGGATCAGGCTTAGAGGTCTTGTTGGTTTCCTCCGGCGCTATAGCCGCCGGCCTAAAGGAATTAAACCTGCCTGAAGTACCTAAAAGCATCCCCCATAGACAGGCGGCTGCTGCCATTGGCCAGAGCCATCTCATATGGGTTTACGAAAAATTTTTTAGTCAACGCAACCAAAAAGTTGCCCAGATACTCTTAACTCATGATGACCTGAGTAATCGTCGAAGATACCTTAATGCCCGCAATACCCTCTTTACCCTACTACGATACCGCGTGATCCCGATAATAAATGAGAATGATACTGTAGCGGTAGAAGAGATCCAGTTCGGTGATAATGATAACCTATCCGCTCTGGTAACCAATATGGTTGAGGCAGACCTTCTCTTGATCCTTTCCGATGTAGACGGTTTTTATACCGCTGACCCCCGCAGTGATCCTCAGACCACCCTATTGTTGCAGGTAGATAAGATAACTTCGGCTATAGAAGCTATGGCTCAACCGAGCCAATCCCCTACCGGTCGGGGTGGTATGATTACCAAAATCCAGGCTGCCAAAAAAGCCGGGGTCTCAGGGGCTATGACTATTATCGCTAATGGTAAGCTCCCAGGGGTAATTTTGGGAGTATTGGCAGGCGAGGAAATAGGGACTCTGTTTTTGCCGCAGAAAGACCGGCTGGCTAGCCGCAAACACTGGATTGCTTATACCCTAAAGCCAAAAGGTGAGGTAGTGGTAGATGATGGGGCCAGAGAAGCCCTCATCAGGAATGGTAAGAGTCTTCTGCCTAAAGGCATAGTGGAGATCAGAGGGAAGTTCGCTCCGGGTGATGCTGTGACCTGTCTTGATGTTAAAGAGAAGGAGTTTGCCCGGGGTATAGTTAATTATTCCTCTGAGGAGCTAAAGGCTATTAAAGGCTGTTATTCTAAAGAGATAGAGGAGATTCTTGGCTATAAATTTTATGACGAGGTAATTCACCGGGATAATCTGGTATTGCTCTGAGATGCACGGACTTTGTCCATCTGTCACCCTGAGCGTAGCGAAGGGTCTTAGTCTGTGAGGATTGAGATTCTTCGCTTCGCTCAGAATGACCTGGTGGGGAGGGATATTTATGGATATTAAGCAGGAGGTTTTAAAGCTCGCCCAAGAAGCCCGCAATGCTGCCAGGTGTATAGCAAATGTATCTTCTAAGGCAAAGGACCGTGCCTTACTGAATATGGCTGGTAAGTTAGAACAGAAAGGGGAATACTTACTAGAAGCCAACCGGAAGGATATAGCAGGAGTAAGGGACAAAGGGTTATCGTCTGCCATGATAGATCGCTTGACTCTTAACCCCAAGCGGATAAAAGAAATGGCAGCCGGCTTACAGGAAATAGCCGCCCTATCTGATCCTGTGGGGGAGATTGTCAAGATGTGGAGGAGGCCTAATGGATTGTTGGTGGGGAAGATGCGGGTCCCGTTAGGCGTTATTGGCATTGTCTATGAATCTCGTCCCAATGTAACTGCCGATGCGGCGGGCCTCTGCCTTAAATCGGGCAATGCCGTAATCTTACGGGGTGGTTCAGAGGCATTCCATTCCAATAAGGCTATTGTATCTCTCTTAAAAGAGGCATTGATAGAGACGGAGCTACCCGGAAGTGCCGTACAGTTCGTAGCTACTACCGAGCGGCAGGCGGTGCATGAGCTGTTAAAATTGGATCAGTATATTGATCTAGTAGTACCCCGGGGAGGTACCGACTTGATCCGCCTGGTAGTAGAGAATTCCTCTATCCCGGTGGTAAAGCATGACAAGGGCCTCTGCCATATCTATGTCGACAATGAGGCGGATTTAGATATGGCAGAAGAAATAGTTTTTAATGCCAAGGTGCAAAGACCCGGGGTCTGTAATGCGGTAGAGACCCTGCTGGTTCATCAGGAGATTGCCCCGACCTTTCTACCCCGAATGATTCAGCGTCTGCAAGGCAGTGGCGTAGAAATAAGAGGTTGCCTACAGACAAAGACTATCTCTCCTCAGATTAAAGAGGCTACAGAGGACGACTGGGAGACCGAATATCTGGATTTGATCCTTTCTATTAAAGTAGTAAAGGATATGGAAGAAGCTATGGATCATATCGCCAGATATAGTTCTATGCTGGCCGAGGCCATAATAACTAATAACTATTCCCGGGCGATGAGCTTCCTGCGGGCAGTGGACTCTGCCGCTGTGTTTGTCAATGCCTCTACTCGCTTTACCGATGGTAACCAGTTTGGTCTAGGGGCAGAACTGGGCATAAGCACCCAAAAGCTCCATGTAAGGGGACCTATGGGCTTGGAAGACCTTACCTCTACTAAGTATATCATCCTGGGAGATGGACAGATAAGGGTTTGATATAATGAAGATAGGGATTATGGGAGGGACATTCAATCCTATCCATTATGGGCATCTGATCCTGGCCAATGAAGCAACCGAGAGATTTCAGTTGGACAAGGTAATCTTTGTGCCAGCCGCTACCCCACCCCATAAAGAATCCCAGGAAATAATAGGGCCATATCATCGCTTCATCATGACTGTTCTGGCTACTGTGGCCCATCCCAAGATGGAAATATCAGACCTGGAAATCCAGCGGGGTGGAAAATCGTATTCTATTGAGACCGTGGAGGAGCTAAAAAAGTCCTACCCATCAGAGACGGCCTTTTTTTTTATTGTTGGTTGCGATGCGTTTTGGGAGATTGCTACCTGGAAAGAGGTGGATAGATTGTTTCGCTCCTGTCATTTTATTATCTCTAACCGCTCTGCCGGGATAGTGGAAACAGGAGAGGTGCTGGAGATGTTAGGGCAGACGGTAATCCCTCATTATCAGGGCTTAACCTTCCAGGACGGAGGAATAGACTCCGGTTTTGGCTGCTCAAAGATCATCCCATTTAATTCTTCTTATGCTATCTTTTTAACCCGAATACCAGCAATAGATATATCATCAACTGATATTAGACGCCGGATAGCTCACAGTAAGAGCATAAAATATCTGGTTCCTGAAGCTGTCGAAGAG
>MHDQ01000284.1 GCA_001803565.1 Nitrospinae bacterium RIFCSPLOWO2_12_FULL_45_22
CTATATTCAACTATTCAACCCGACTTTGACGTTACCCTGCGGACTATCTCTAAAAGGGTATTCTTAGCCTTAGTTATCGGTATATAATCTTGAATTTCTTTCATGGCATACCCTCCCTTAATGGCCATTTTTCTGGCTATGATAATAGATTTTACCATTAAATCAAGGATTTTATCAAATTTAGTTCCTTGATGATATTGCGATATTTAAGGGAAGAAGGGTTTGGCCCTTTTCTGGCAAGGGGTATTAAGGAGCTGGTATCTCCTATATTCTTGTCTCAGAGGGAGATCTTTCTGGAGAGGTTTCTCTGTCCCGGGATGGAGGTACTGAAGCCAGGGATTAGTGTAACATTTAAGGAGGCCGCTGGCGATGAACTATCCCTGGTGGAGAAGGCTATGTACCGGGATGGGGATAAGGTTCGGGAATGGGTAGCGCAAGGGAAAAAGTGTTTTATAGCCAGGGTAGGAGAAGAGCTGGCCCACTATAGTTGGTTGAGCTTTCAGGAGGAATATATAGATAAATTGAGAAAGACAGCCAGATTTGCTGAAGATGAGGGGTATATCCATACCTGCCGCACCTTGACTCCCTTTCGTGGCAAGGGTATCTGGCCTTTTGTTTTGGGCAAGATCTGTGAATATCTATTAGCAAAGGGTTATTCCAGGGTCCTTATTTGTGTGGAGCCCCAAAATAATGCCTCCATTAAAGCCATTGAAAAAGCCGGTTTTAGGAGGACCGGAGAGGTAAAATATTGGAGATTAGTAGGTTTTTCAAGGTATGATTACAATGGGACAAAGGTAAGATGCTTGGAGACAGATTAAAGGAAGTGAATAAGAAGGATGGATTGGAAGTGCTGGAGTATGCGGGGGATGGGAGGGACCCATAAAAATCAAGTAAGGATTTCTTCCTGATAGGTTTAAGGACAGCATGATCTCCCACTACTGTGAAAACAACCGAATCGCCCTCTTTAATGACCAGGGCATTTCGGACCTCTTTCGGGGTGGTCACCTGTCCTTTAAAGGTCACCTTTGCCTGGGGCATAATATTACCTCCTTTCATATTCATTACCAATGAATATTAGCATTACTTTCATCCCATAGAGGGAATTAGTAAAGTTGGGCAAATAGTTCAATAGGGGGAAGGATTTGGATCTATTCAATAAATGCAAAATCAGAGATATTACTCGTCACAAGGCGAAGATCCTTAGCCCAGGCTGTGGCAGCAATAAGGGCGTCAGCCTTAAAGAGACCCCGGGGGCGATATTTACTAAGCAGTATGTCGTAGCACTCGAGAATGCGATCATCAAGGTTTACCTGGCGCATTCTCGTTAAGAGTTTGGCAATAGCTTGAGCCTCTGATTTTTTGAGCCCCCGTTTGCTGTAAAGCTCCTTTTTAGAGATTGAAGCGTAATAGAAGATGAAGGATTGTTGATAGGGAAGAGAGGAGTAACCGGGAATATGCCTCAAAATGTTGATAAGCACATCAGTATCCAAAAGGAATCTTCCCCTAGCGGAACCCAACCTCATTCAGTGGCTTTGACCTCAGCGAGGAACTCTTCCCTGGTTTTTTCAGTCCCATCGGGGTTAAGCTCCGAGCTACGCCGTATTTCCCGGACATATGCAGGGGCATCCTCAACATCAGCGAAGATTTTCAGGCTGCCAAATCCCAACTCATCTATTGCCGATTCAGGAATTAAATATCTGCGGCCAATCTTGATAGCCCGAAGTTCTCCTCGACGGATCATTGACCTTACTCCTCCAGGGCTACAATGGAGAAGCTTGGCAACCGCTTCTACGGGATATGTTACTTCATACTTGGCTTTAAGCGACATAAATCCTCCTCTTTCTATTTTTACATGAGTAATATTTTATTAAATAATTAATGTCAATAACAAAATTTACAGTAAAAACATTATTAAACGCCCTGGCCATAAAAGAACCTCTAAACCAGGTAATAATATCATCAAATAGTTGGACCAGCGATAGTTCAAAAATAGATCAAAATTCCCGCAACTTTCCCTATTAAACTCACTAAACGCTAACCCCTATCCGCTATATGCTATCCAGTGAGAAGGTTGATATTGATAGAAATACCCCCGGTCCCAGGAGAAGAATTTAACCAGTTTGGATTTCAGGATATCTTTTACCAGAGAGGCATCTTCGGTCTTCTGTCCCTTATCAAAATCACTTGCCCTGGCCTTTGGAAGACGATCTTACTATAGTCCAGATAAGTGAATGGAAAGCCTAAGAAGGATTGCGCTCCGTTATTGAGAGGGGAGAAATATACGTTATCTTTGCCGCCGCTGTTCTTTTGGAAAAGGCAGACAAATTGGGTAAACATAAACGATCTCTTCTTTATTATATCTAAACCCATATAACCAGATCTACGGCCAATAACTCAGTATGCGATACGAATGTAATGCATGCCAATAACGCTGCTAGCGCCATAAACGCTATGAACCTAATAATTCCACCAACTCCCTTAGAATTACCCCGGCTCTATTATTCCCAAACCCCTCCGGCTGCTCCAGGCGCCACAAACGCCACAAACGCAATGAACGCCATAAACTCAACCAGCGCCATTCACGGTATAAGCGCAAATAAATTATTATAAAACTCAACCATCAAATAACCTGGGATACCATATTGAAGGACGGGAAGCATGCCGACCTCGCCCCCCCTCCTTTACTATATAATGAAATCCTACCAATTGACTGACAACTGTCGACTGATGACTGACGACTTTACCTCCGCCAACACCATAAACTCAATGAATGCAATATACGCATCACTCAAAAAACACTATTACGATAACCTGGTCAGGAACATGCTCTTTTACGATGAGCTGGATAGGGTCTTAAGGGGCTTTAAGAATAGAGGTATTAAGGAAGATGAGGATGAGATCAGCAAGAGGCTACAAGCCCTCGGGTATATATAAACACGATGCAAGATAGATTAAGGCTGAACAAAAACCCTTTTTCACCCATATCTAACGCTTAACCTCAACCAACAGTTATGATCTTTATCAAAAATAGAAAGAGACGTCTGGTAATAATAGGGGTTGATGGCGTTCCTTACCGGCTCATACGGGATCTTTCCCAGACCGGCATCATGCCCCACACCGCATCCCTCATCAAGCAAGGCATCTTACGACAAATGGCTTCTTCCATCCCTGAAGTCTCCTCCGTAGCATGGAGCAGCATAATAACCGGTAAGAACCCAGCCGAACATGGGATATTCGGGTTTACTGATCTTGCCCCTGCAACTTACCGATTATCCTTTCCAAACTTCAGCGATCTTAAAGCACCACCGTTTTGGTACCATGACCCCAAGAGAAGATCAGTAATCATCAATGTCCCTTCGACCTATCCTGCCGAAAGCCTGAATGGGGTATTAATTTCTGGTTTCGTAGCCCTGGATATAGAACGGGCCACCTATCCCAAAACCCTTATCCCCAGGCTAATGGATATGGACTATAGGATAGATGTGGATTCTCAAAAGGCCCATAGCTCCCTCGATCTATTCCTTAAACATCTGGACCAGACCCTCAAAGCCCGCATAAAGGCTTACCGGTATCTCTGGGAGAATATAGATTGGGATACCTTTATGGTGGTATTTACCGAGACAGATAGGCTTTCCCATTTCCTCTGGGATGCCTATGAAGACCCATCACATAAGTATCATCAGGCTTTCTTAAGGCATTTTTCTCAGATAGATGAAGCAATCGGAGAGATCAAATCCCGAACAAATGAGGATGATTCTATCATACTCCTTTCCGACCATGGCTTTGAGCGAACAGAAAAAAATGTTTATATAAGCTCCTATCTGAAAAATGAGGGATTCCTGAAGCTCAAAAAACCCTCTTCAGGTAATTACTCTGATATCGATCATCATACCAGGGCCTTTGCCCTTGATCCAGCAAGGATATATATCCATTTAAAAGGGAAATATCCCCGCGGTTCAGTAGAAAAAGAAGACCGCGATAAAGTAATTTGTGATCTGGAAGCCCTCTTTAGCTCTATAGAAATACAGGGGAAAAAAGTGATCAAGAGGATCTATCGAAAAGAAGAGATCTTTTTCGGCCCTCTCTCTCCATATGCCCCCGATCTCGTCCTTCTCCCTCATCAAGGCTTTGACTTGAAGGCCGGCCTGAAGGCAAAAGAACCCTATGGCAAAGATATCTTTACCGGCAAACATACCCAGCATGATGCCTTTCTGTTGGTAAGTGATCATTCCGATGACGATATTATGCCCAATAACCCATCCGTCTTTGATATTGCGCATATAATAGGAAGGCTTTGCAATGGAAACACGACACCTAATGATTGAAGTATTGAGAATCGAGGGGAAAATCAAAAAAAGGAGAGAGGTGAGTAAATGAGCGCGTATTCCATGCACAATCAGGACAAAACCTGTTGGAATTGTCCGGCTATTGACCTTGCAGGAATGGTCGATTTTCGGGCCTGCGGTCAGTCACTCCAAATTAGCAAGGCCCGGAGTGACGATTCAGATACCTACATCCTGGCCAGGTGTAAGAGAAACCCTGGCCTGGGAGTTTATGATCCTACGACGATTACCTTTGCTGAATGTCCAGAATGGATAGAGCGCCCATATGGATACCTCCTTAGAGATATGAGGGTCATGATCCTGGGTATAGATGGCTATCTGGGATGGACCCTGGCCCTCTGGCTCGGCAATTTAGGCATTAAAGTAAGTGGTATTGACAACTATAACCGGAGAAATTGGGTAAAAGAAAGAGGAGCCCATACCGTAGTGCCTATTTCCCGGATGAGTGAGAGGCTCCATGCCGCTACGTCTGTTTTGGGAATAGACATAAACTTTCGGGAAATAGACATCATGGATCGGGCAAGACTTGCCGAGTTTATCGATGAGGTGAAGCCCGAGGCCATTGTCCATTATGCCGAGTGCCCCAGTGCACCCTACAGTATGATCGATGCCGAGCATGCCATTCTGGTACAGGAGAATAATGTCCTGGGGACCCTGGGGCTTCTATTTATCATGCGGGATCTGGTCCCCGAGACCTCCCTGATAAAGCTGGGAACCATGGGAGAATACGGTACCCCATTGACTGGACGTCCCATTTTTGAGGGGATCTTCCCTGCCGATGCGATCCTGAAATGGGACAATCGCGAATGGAGCCTGGGCGGTGAGCTAACTCCCCGGGATCCAGTAAGCTTCTACCATGTGAGCAAAGTCCAGGATACCTTCAATGTGTATGAGTCATGCAAATATTGGTGGCTCCGTTCCTATGATGTCATGCAAGGGGTGATCTACGGTATCCATACCGACCAGGTAGCTGCCGATGAAAGGCTCCGGACCCGGTTCGATATCGATGAATGGTTTGGTACCGTAATAAACCGCTTTGTCGCACAAGCCGTTATTGGGTTCCCCTTGAGTATCTATGGGGCGGGCGAGCAGCTTAGAGGATTTATTGCCTTAGAAGATGCTATGCAGTGTATGGTTAGGCTTATCGCCTCTCCTCCCGATCCCGGTCAATACGGCGTAGTAAACCAGATGTCCGGATACTGTAGCATAAGGAGTTTGGCAGAAACAGTAGCAGAGATAGGGAGCCAGGAATTCGGCCTCACAGTAAGAATACAGAGGGTAGAAAATCCCCGGGTAGAGGCGGACATACATCCCTTTGAGCCCATATATGACAATCTTCCCAAAGAGTTTGCTTTCCAACCCAAGGTATCACCCGAGATGGAAATTTACCGGATGTTCGAACTCTTGACCCAGCCGAGCATTAAACAAAGGATAGAAGAGAAGAAGCATCTTATCCTCCCCCGGACCTGGTGGTCAGGACAGAAAAAACCAGTGGAAACCCTTGAAGTCATTGATGAGGTAGAATATGCCCCCAGAGCTAAAGTTTACCTCAGCTAATTTTCAGACAGAGGTGATCGGGTCAGATGTCCCGGTAATGGTAGATTTTTGGGCCTCCTGGTGTCTCCCGTGCAAGGCCATAGAACCGATACTCTCAGAGCTTGCAGAAGACTATAAAGGTAAGGTCAAGATTGGTAAGATAAATGTGGACCAAAATCGCAAAATAGCTTCCCAGTGCGGAATCCAGGGACTACCCACCTTTATCCTCTTTAGCTCGGGAAGAGTCATTGACCGCAGAACCGGGTCCCAGTCCAAATCCCAGCTAAAAGAAATGCTCAATCGCGTGAGCTAGAAGGAAAATGGTTCTACACGACTCACCCATTAATACGGTATTAATCACTGGTGGATGCGGGTTTATCGGCCTGAACCTGGTGGATTATCTATTAAAGAACTGATCATATTCCCTCCGTATCCTCGATAATCTCTCTATAGGAAGCCTGGACCATCTCAAGGAAGTTGTTACATCCCATAATCTCCACCTCCAGACCATATACCTCGGCCAGGACCCACAAAGCCCTCCGGCTGCCGGACCTCAACCACCAATAGTTGACCTTTATATTGGCGACATCAGGAGCTTGGATACATGCCTTAAGGCTATGGAGGGAATAGATGCCATTGTACACCTGGCTGCCCATGCCGGCGTAATCCCCTCCATAGGGAACCCAAGGTTTGATTTTGAGGTAAATGTCCTGGGCACCCTGAACCTCCTCCAGGCCTCCGTTCAGAAGGGGATCAACAAGTTCATCTTTGCCTCTTCCAACGCCCCTCTGGGTGATCAGGAGCCACCCATGAATGAAGATAAGGTCCCAAGGCCTCTTTCCCCCTATGGTGCCGGTAAATTGGCCGGGGAAGGCTACTGCTCGGCATATCATGGATCTTACGGACTAAAGACTGTTTCTTTACGGTTCTCCAATGTCTATGGGCCTTACTCGACCCACAAAGGGAGTGTGGTGGCCCTATTCATCAAAAAGGCCATCGAGGGAAAGCCGCTGGTTATTTATGGTGATGGCAATCAAACACGTGATTTCCTTTATGTACATGACCTCTGCCGTGCCATCCATCTAATCCTCAATCCTTCAATCCTTACCCTTGTCTTTAATCCCGAATCCTTACCCCGTAATCCTAAAATATGGGGTCAGACCTTCCAGATTGCCACCGGCAGAGAAACCACCATAAATATCATTGCCCAAAAGATCAAAGCACTCGTAGAGAAAGACACTAATCAGAAAATCAATATAGTGTATGGCGATAAACGAAAAGGGGAGATAATCCGTAATTGTTCAGATATTACCAAAGCCCGCACATTTTTCGGGTACAGCCCCACATATGACCTGGATATCGGTCTGGAAAGTACCTGGAATTGGTTTTTGAAAAACATCAACCCGATCAACTCTATAACTCTATGAACTCGATACACGAGGTTCATATAAACTCCTATACACCCCTTGAATTACTCAACTTATATTATTCAGATGGGCAGTGCGAAGGCAATAAAGGGAACAAGTTGTGGCAAAAGATGAACTCCCTTCTCTCCTGGCATAATCTTCTAAATCACAATTATCAATCGGATTTATGTCCTTTACTGTTCTATGTTATCACTAAGGCCCTACCCAAACTGAATAGTAGGATTTTGCAACAAGATCGAACCTTTGATGAATGGGTCCCTGACCCTATTCTGGCACAACTCCAGAAGTATTACCAAAATAGTCTCAAAAGAAACATAATTCTCCTGGAGGAATTAAAACAAATTATTCAGGAGTTAAAAAAACAAGGTATTCAATTAGTCATTCTTAAAGGAGCTTTCTTAGCAGAGAATGTGTATAAGAATATTGCCTGTCGGCCCATGAGTGATTTAGATATATTGATTAGGAATGCTGATCGAGAGAAATGCTATGAGATACTCCTGAATATCGGTTACAGAAGGATACCTGAAAGTCAACAAACGGAGACCCTGCACTATAAATTCTTTAAGGATTTCTTAGGTAAAACTGTGATAATTGAGATACACCACCGGTTGGTTAAGGAAAAATTTCAGACTAATTTCAACCTGGAAGAGATTTTGTTTTGGGGCTATCTTCCCATCGAGGACCACCTGGTGCATCTTTCCTGGCACGCAATTAGGCATGGTATCATACGGCTTTTATGGCTCTGTGATATCGCGCAGATTATCAAGAATAACAAGAATTCAATTAATTGGGAAGTTGTAAGCCAAAAAAGTATAAGTTCCAACACCAAAAAACAATATATCCTTGTTGTGCATTTGACTACTACTCTGCTTATGCCATCATTTTGGAATAATCGAGCCAGTCTAATTACTTATCCGATACATCGTATTTCTGAGGTCTTATTTTTATCGATACAAAAAAAAGTGAAAAACCTAGAGGATCCAAGAACATTGAGGTATCTGTTAAATATGTGCCTGATGAGGCAAAAAGATCTTAAAAAACCCATTCAACAATACATTCATTACCGACTAATGTAACACCTGTTTTTACATTTCTAGTAGTTTTAAAGTGGGCTTAGTTCCATTCCGGACATAATGATACTACTAAAAGCCATTTAGACCACTGTCTAGTTGTGGAGGGTCACTGCACACATTATGATCCGTGGTGACGAAGTAAAAGTTATAACGGATACCCCTCTGGCTATTAAGCGCGGCGTTGGGTGGTGAAGCGAATGTACTCTTTGGATAAACCGCTTTCGTCGCCTTTTGATCCGTTGGGAGAAGAAGATGGGAAACTGTTTAGCGTTGCTCCATTTTGCTTGCTTATGGATTACTTTCCGTACAGTCGAATTTTTCAGATATGCTCTTAGCAGCCCATTTTTTATTGAAAGGTAGCTATGCATAGGGATAAGCTCTTAATCTTAGGTGCTGGCATAACAGGTTTAAGTGCAGGGGTAAGTCTAAGTAAAGAAATTTATGAAGCGAATAATATTCCGGGTGGTATTTGTACTTCTTATTATGTGAATCCTGAAAGTAAAAAGACTTATCTTTATACAGATGGGGAGACCTACAGATTTGAGATAGGTGGGGGACACTGGATCCATGGTGCGGACGATTATGTAATGAAATTCATAAACAGGCTGTCTCCGGTAAAATGTTATGAGAGGAAATCAGCCGTATATTTCCCTGATTGGGATCTGTATGTTCCCTATCCTTTACAAAATCATTTATCCTATCTCCCAAGGGATATTGCTCGTAAGGCATTAGATGAGATTATCCAGTCCGATCATAGAAAAGATGTCTTTATACTGGCCGATTGGCTTAGGCTACACTTTGGTAAAACCTTATGTGAGTTGTTCTTCTTTCCCTTTCATGAATTGTATACTGCTGGCCTTTTTACTAAGATTGAACCTCAGGATAAATACAAAACTCCGGTTGATAAAGAACAGATCATCAAAGGATTTAAGGAAAAGATACCGCCGGCGGGATACAATACCACTTTTGTCTATCCTGAAAGGGGTCTGGATGGGTTAATAGACAAGATGGCCAAGGCATGCAAGGTAAATTTTAATAAGGAAGTTAATGAGATAGATACTAAAAAAAGAGAAATTTTTTTTAAAGACGGTACTAGTGCTAAGTATAAGGATTTAATTTCCACCTTACCTCTAAATAAGGTTATAAAGCTAACCAACTTAAGCGTTGATGAACTAGAGCCACCTTACACATCTGTCCTCGTGATAAATATCGGTGCGAAGAAAGGCAGCAGATGCCCGGATCATCACTGGCTTTATATCCCAAAAAGTAAATCAGGTTTCCACCGGGTCGGTTTTTATAGTAATGTTGACAGTTCATTTTTACCTAAATCTTCAAGAGGGAATAATGATAGAGTAGCCATATATGTAGAAAAAGCATATTTACCCAAAAAAAACCTAGAGGCTGAGGAAATAAAAAGATCATGTAATGAAGTTGTGAAGGAACTACAAAGTTGGATGTTTATAGATGAAGCAGAGGTTATAGACCCTACCTGGATTGAGATTGCCTATACCTGGTCATACCCTGGTTCTAAATGGAAGCATGGGGCAATACAACTCTTGAGACAAAATGGCATCTATCAAATTGGCCGCTATGGTTTGTGGGAATGTCAAGGTATAGCAAAATCGATAAAAGATGGGTTGCAGGTTAAATATGGAAGATAAAAGAAAAGAAACTATTTGTGCAGTTGTAGTTACCTTTAATCGCAAAAAACTATTAGGGGAATGCTTGGATACCTTATTGGTCCAGAGGAGACCTCTGGATTCAATCATCATCATAGACAATGATAGTTCAGATGGAACTGAAGAATTCTTAAAAGAGAAATATCTCAATAATTCGGTTTTCCATTATGTACGCCTCCCAGAAAATACCGGAGGAGCAGGCGGTTTTCATGAAGGTATGAAGAAAGGCATTGAAAGAGGCTTTGATTGGTTATGGCTAATGGATGATGATGGAAAAGCTAACACCACGACATTAGATGCTCTCTATAAAAAAGCAAAGGAGCTAAACATAAAAGCTATAGCTCCCTTGGTGGTTTCTATTGAGAACAAAGGGAGTCTATGCTCTCGCTTATCGAACAAATCAAAGAAAATATATGATGTTTCCACTGCGTTGGCACTTTCAGATGAAAATGGCTGTATATGGAATAGTGCTAGTTTTTTTAATGGCTTATTGATCAATCGAGACGTCATACAAAAAATAGGGCTTACCATTAAAGATTTTTTCATATGGGGTGACGAAAGAGAATACCAATCCAGAATCATAATATCCGGGTTTAGACTTTGTACATATGTGGGCGCTATTTTTCAACACCCTATAACAAAAACCAGACTGCATCCCATTTTGTATGGATTAATACGCGTTAAATGGACCGATAATAATCTAAAAGATTACTGTGCTACGCGCAATTGGATATATATTACTAAAAAATATAATACTTACTCTTTTTTCCTTAAAAAAGTTATAATCCATTTATTAAAGTATATTTATTACTTTATTTTAGTTCGAAAATTTGATGTGAAAAATCTCCGAATATATTTTTGTGCATTAAGGGATGGATATCTTGGTAATCTTAAGCTACATAAGAAATATATGCAACAATTATAAATCTTTTTTGTAATGGTTTGCAGCCGACTCTAATGAGTTTCATTTCCCAATAGCCCTTTTCCATTGGGGTTTAGTATCGCCCAGGGTTAAGGGATAGGTTTCCCAGCATGAGACAATCATTCATTGAGGATTCATCCATTCCAAAGGATCTAGCTGAGGATATTACCAAAGTGGCCAGGGAGGCTGGGACTACTCTGATCGGGAGTGTAATAGGGCGTGGGCTCTTTTTCATCACCCAGGTGATCATCGCTCGTTTCCTTGGGGCAGAGGTGTTTGGCCTGTACATCCTGGGCCTAACTATCCTCAAAATCACCGAACTAATCTCCAGGTTTGGCCTTCATACAGGGGCCATGCGGTTTGTGTCCATCTATCGGAAAGAGAGCCCATCCAGGGTCAAAGGAACCTTAACCTCCACCTTATCTATCTCTTTTATAAACGGGATCGTCCTGGGAGTTATTCTATTCTTATTGGCCGATCTTATCTCCCGGATTATCTTTCATAAATCCGAGCTAAAAAATATCATTCAGACCTTTGCCTTCTGTGTTCCCTTTATGGCCTCAATGACGGTTGTAGCTACTGCCTCTCAAGGGTTCCATACAGCAAAGTATGCTGTCTATATAAAAAATTTCATCCAACCTTCAGCCAACTTTGCGTTGATTTTTCTCTTCACCTTGCTCGGCCTGGGCCTTTCAGGAATTATCTATTCTTTCGTGATCTCCCATATCATCGCCTTGATGGTAGGACTCCATCTTATAAAGAAGCTCTTCCCTGGCTTAAGAGACCGAACATTAAGACCTGACTATGAAATAAAAAACCTCCTGATCTACTCAACCCCCCTTGTTTTTACAGATTTTTTACATTTCCTTCTTTCCTGGACAGATATCATGATGCTTGGAATGATGAGGGCCTCTTTCGATGTAGGGATTTACCGGGCTGCGTCTCAGGTGCCTCACTTTCTCACTCTTATTTTAAACGCCTCTAATTCTATCTATGCTCCCGTTATTGCAGATCTATTCTATCAGGGGGAAAAAGAACGTCTAGGAAAAATTTTTAAGACCACCACCCGATGGGTTTTCTATATTACCCTGCCTGCCTCATTGATCTTTATCTTTTCTGCCAAAGAGATCATGTCTATCTTTGGAACCACATTTGTATCGCAAGGTGCTATTGTTCTAATCATCCTAACTATTGCCCAACTCATCAACTGTACCACAGGGGGCGTTGGTGTCACTCTTACAATGACTGGAAAACAGAATATGGAATTTGGCAATTCTGCTACCCTTGCTCTTCTCAATATCTTCCTTAATACGCTACTTATACCAAAGTATGGGGTCATTGGTGCCGCTATCGCCACGACCATCGCGATCAGTACAATCAATATTGTTCGGCTCATTGAAGTCTTTCTTCTTTATCGAATTCATCCTTATGACTTAGAGTATCTAAAAGGCTGTCTAGCCTTTATCTTTTTAATTCTTGTACTCTTTATTTTAACATACATGGATTTACCCAATTTTATCTCCCTCCTTACTAATACGGTCGCAGTATTGGGTATATTTATCCTTATTTTGATGCGATTGGGATTTAATGGTGAAGATAGATTCATCATCGAGAAAGTGAGGTCAAAGCTCGTTTTCAAGCATGGCTTAGAAGGAGCGGGGCAATGAATGTGCTGATTTATGTGCTGGATTGCCTTAGGAAGGATCACCTCACGGTTTATGGATATTCGAGGGAAACGGCTCCTAATATATCGCAATTAGCGATGGAAGGGGTTATTTTTGACAAAGCTTTTTCCCAGGCCACCTGGACCCGTCCTTCTGCTGGCTCAATGCTTACCGGGTGCTATCCTACAGTTCACGGTGCCGTAACCATGCAAGATTGTTTATCTAACAAGGTACCAACTTTGCCTAGCCTTCTACAGAATATAGGCTATAGGACTGCCGGCTTCTTTGCCAACGCGCAGGTATCCTCTTTCGTGGGCTTTAATCGAGGCTTTGAATTTTATGTTGATCTTTTTAAAGAGAAAGAGATAACGGGGAAGAGGTACCTCAGGGAAAAAAAAGGCGATGTAGATGTAATACAAGGAAATGTTTTTCCGACCAGTGAGGATATCAATCACTACTTCCTGCCATGGCTTAGAAACCATACGAGGGAGAATTTCTTTTCCTTTCTCTGGTCCATAGATACTCATCTACCTTATTTCCAGGGCAAAGATGGAAGATTCTTCGACCCGAACAATAAAGGTGTATTTGACGGAAGACGCGCTAGCATCAAAAAGATTAAGACCCAGGACGACTTTTCCCAGTTTATTAATTACTATGACAGTGAAATTTACTATAACGACTACCAGATCGGTGAAATTATCACGGAACTGAAACGATTAGGTATTTATGAAGAAACCATGATCGTAGTATTGGCTGATCATGGGGAGATTTTCAATGATCATAGCCGTATAGATGATCTGTTTATTACAGACCTTCTTAAACGATATAGGCTGTTTCTTAGGAACAATCATTACTATAGAATTAGGTGCCATAGTTCTATGCTTCCATATGATGTATTGATCAATGTGCCATTGATCATCAAGTTTCCTCATGGAACCTTTGCTGGTCAAAGAATTGATGCCTTAGTCCAGCTCATTGACTTGGCCCCTACTATTTTGGACTATTTAATGATTCCTGATGAGCTATGGGTTCTAAGGATGCAAGGTAAAAGCATACTGCCTGTTCTAAAAGAAAGTATGGAGGAGATTAACCAATTTGTTTTTTCTCACTCCCAGTTTCATCGTCATCAAGATTGTTATAATTCCGTGAGAAGCCAAGATCAAAAGCTTATTATAGCCATCCCTCCTAAGTTTACATGGAGCAATTTTCGCTCAAGGCCAAAGGGGTTTCTCCGACGCTACCTAGGCCCAAGAAAGAGGTTTTTCGACTGCACGATTGGCGAAAAGGTTAATTTACTGTATAAAAGAAAGAAAGAGTCTGCCCAATTGTTTGAGGTTCTGATAGAGTGGATTAAGCAAAATGACGAGCAGCGATGCAGGATAGGTAATACTCAAATGAAAATCGATGTTAATGATGAAATTGTTAAGGGACAATTGAGGGCTCTTGGATACTTCGACTGAGTCACCTCAATGAAAAGAAATTAAAGCTGACGTAAGGGTAATATGAAGAAGAGAATAATATTTTTTGAATCCTACTATCGATCCTTCTATGGTGCGCAGCAGAATCTACTTAGGCTTATACGGTTTCTTGACCGATCGAGATTCGAGCCGCTAATCATTATGCCTGGAGATGGGCCCTTGCGCATCGCTGCTGAAAAATATGGCATTCCGGTGAAGATCATTCCATATCCTCAGGCGCTCGATGTATTTGGTGGAAAACTGACCAGTTCAATGTTTTATCAGCTATCTGCCTGCTTTCACTTAGTAAGATATAGTCTTCAACTCTATAAATCTCTGAAGAATGAGCAAGTAGATATTATATGTTGTAATCAACGGCGTTCGCTTCTAACGATTGGATTTATGGCAAAGCTCTGTAGAATCCCTCTAATCTGGTATCTCCGTACTGACATACCCAAGAGATTCCTGGATGATATAGGCTTATTCCTTGCAGATAAGATTGTTTGCGTATCAGAAGGTGTGGAAAAAATTTTTACTGATAGGCAGAAACGGCATTATTCGAGGAAGTTTGTGGTTATTCATAATGGAGTAGAGCTGGATCGCTTCTCCGGCGAGATTGAAAGCTTTCGAAAAAGCACCTCTATTCCTGAGAAGGACTTCGTTATTGGTATGGTTTCAGCGATTCGCCCCCTAAAAGGGCACCGCTTCTTTATTGAGGCAGCTCGAAGGATGCTGCGAGAATACTCTCATGTTCATTTTGTTATCGTGGGCGGGCCGAACAATAACGAAGAATCCTCTTATCTGAACCAGTTGAAAGATCAGGTTCAACAGCTAGGAATTGGAAACAGAGTACATTTCTTAGGATTTAGAACTGATATCCCTTCAATCATGAAGGGGCTTGATCTTCTTGTTCTGCCAAGTTTTGCTGAAGGCCTTCCTAATGTCATCTTAGAAGCAATGGCTAGCGGTAAAGCAGTAATTGCTTCTAGGGTCGGTGGAGTAGAGCAGGTTGTAGTCGATCATGAAACGGGTTTACTTGTCCTTCCTAGAGACACTGAGGCGCTTTATAAGGCAATGCTCGAACTGATTAAGAGGCCGGCCAAGGTGAAGGTGATGGGAATTAAGGGAAAGGAAAGAGTGGAGAAATACTTTAGTATGAGCGGCTGTGTTAGAAAATTTGAGGATGTTCTTACAACGATATAACTTGGGAAACATCATGAAAGCCATCAGTGCTTTTCTTTCTATATATATGATTATGCTCGTTACAGCCATTTTATATTCGTCTAACGAATTGAAAATTGAGCCATTATCGATGTCAAAAGCCTTGGGAGCTGAGAGAGGCAATATCAAGTTTGGCCTGTATTCGGCCATTCCGATGAAGGGATCGCGAGAGGAGCAGATTGCACGGATGAAAGAATTACAAGCGATGGCTGTGAATACGGTGATTGAAGGGCGGTATAATCTTGGCGAACGATTTACACAGTTTGTTCGTGACCTTCATGCCCATGGGATCAAACTGGCTGCCAGGGTAACTAAATCGAAGGATTGGTACGGCCCAGGAGGGAAAGGGAATTTTGAGCTATCCCAAGCAGAAAAAAAACTAAGAGAAGCCTCTACCTTCGCAGAATTTTTTGACTATCTTTATTTAGCCCATGAAGTCCATGAGTTTGCGACCCACGAAGAGAGAGTAAGGATGTATAGACTTGCCAAGCAGTATTTTCCCGAAACCCCCATCATTATGTATTACGGCGCGTCTATTGATCGGATGGAACAAAAGCCCGGTAAGCTGAACCATCGATATGGTCCGGGTGAATGTGATATAGCCCTTATCAGTGTCGGAAAAGCCAGGATTGATGGTAAGATTGATATAGAAGACGCTCTAAAAAGACTTGGAC
Source organism: Nitrospinae bacterium RIFCSPLOWO2_12_FULL_45_22 (assembly GCA_001803565.1). Lineage (GTDB taxonomy): Bacteria > 2-12-FULL-45-22 > 2-12-FULL-45-22 > 2-12-FULL-45-22 > 2-12-FULL-45-22 > 2-12-FULL-45-22. The sequence continues at coordinate 15,997 of MHDQ01000284.1, forward strand.
AGCTTAGGGATATCATCAAACAAAGATCACCCACAGTAGAGGTCTGGGTTGTTAGGAGTTTTGCCCGTGATGATGCTATGAGAAGTGAGAAAACAAGTATGTGGTTTCCAGAGGAAATACGATCATATGGAAGAGCTTTGATACAGTCCGGTAAGTTGGATGGGTTTTTCTTTAGAGGCTATGGCAGATTCACCTACGACCTGGGTTATCCTGAATGGGAGGAGCAACGTAGAGCCTTCGGATCTATAGCCCCAATGAAAAAATAACGATTAAAGCAAATGGAAAGCAAGATTTATGAACAAAAAACCCAACATTGTATTAATTGTTCTTGATACAGCCAGGGCCCAGAACTTTTCCTGCTATGGCTATCCCAGATCAACGACACCAAATATTGATGCTATAGCAAAGGAAGGCACTTTGTTCTTAAACACCATAACACCTTCTCCCTGGACTCTTCCCTCACATGCTGCTATCTTTACAGGGATGCTTCCCTCAAAGCATGGGGCTCATGAAAAACATAAATTCCTTGACGGTTGCCACAAGACATTACCTGAGGTTCTAAAATCTACCGGCTATTATACCTGTGCCATATCCAACAATAGCTGGGTCAGCCCTTATTTTGGCTTTAGCAAAGGATTTGATATTTTTTTTAAACTATGGCAACTTTTCCAAGATGACTCTGATCCTCTTCCGGCTCTGAGAAAAAGATTCCTTGAAGAAAGAGATGCACGTGGGATCATTTTGGAGCTGTTGAGGCAAGGAAGCTTTAAAACCTTTGCTAATGGTTTATACAAACGTTTCTTTTATAAGAAGAGATATGACTGCGGAGCCAGACGGATTAATCGAATCGTTAGTCACTCACTTTTAAATATTCTTGGGAAAAAACAGCCATTCTTTTTGTTTATCAATTATCTCGAGACTCATCTTAAATATCAGGCACCAGAACCCTATTATGGGCAGTTCCTACCAGAGGGCATGAACAAAGGGATTGCAAGTAAGGTTAACCAGGATGCATTCAAATACATTGCAGGACAGGTTGAAATGGATAGGCTTGATTTTGAAGTATTGACCGCCCTATATGATGGTGAATTAGCCTATCTCGACTTTCGGATTGGTGAATTATATAGTCATCTCAAGGGAAAAGGGTTATTGGATGACACCCTTTTAATTATAACGAGTGATCATGGTGAAAATCTCGGTGAGCACAATCTGATGGATCACCAGTACTGCCTTTATGATACATTACTCAGAGTTCCTTTGATCGTTAGATACCCCGGGGTCTTTCCTGCTGGAGAAATGGTATCAACACAGGTTCAACTGGTGGATATTTTCCCAACTATCATGGATATTCTCCAAACTGATGACAAAGAGATGTCCCATGAGCTACACGGGCAAAGTTTGCTACCCCATAAGTTGGGGGACCAAGAACGTACCTTCGCAGTGGCAGAGTATCTTGGCCCTCAGCCTGCTATAGAGATAATGGCAAAGCGATACCCTGGGAGCGAGCGCTATTTGAATAAATTTAATCGCAGCCTTTTTGCGATTAGGACCTCCAGCTGGAAGTTTATAGAGTCCTCCGATGGAAGAAATGAGCTTTATAACATTCGGGATGACCCGGGAGAAGTCAACAACCTGATTAATACCCAACCGGCTAAAGCAAGGGAGCTTGAAAGGACACTAAAGGAGTGGAAAGAGAGCAATAATACCCGCTATATTGCTTCTGAACAGAAGGTAATAGATGGTGAAGTAAAGAAACGGCTGGAAGCCCTCGGGTATTTTACATAAAACTGTTATCATGTCCAATATTTCCCAAACCTATATCTCCAAGAGCAATAAGTTTGCTTATTTTTTACTGATTACAGTTTTCTTGCTGTCACCAATATATCTTTTTGCGTCAGGCGGACCACAACTCGTGGATGCCCCTATTCTGCTTGCCATGATTTATATCCTTTTAACGCTTTATGACCATGAAATTCAATTATTAAGTCTTATTCTTATTGCTTTTTCCGCTTTTGTCTCATGGGCCATTGGGGTCAATATATATTATTATATGGATAGTTATAATCCATTTTATATTAAAGCGTCTTTGCAACTTTCTTATGTCATGATGTTATTTCTCATATTTACTATTTTGTTTTTTAGGATATTAAATAAAAATGTAATTCCTTATATGTACACTGCACTATTATTAGCCATAATTACGCCACTGTTCATAAAGGGAAAAACAGAAGCTGGATTTATGGCCAGGCAAGCTCTATCTTTTAATAATCCAAATCAGATAGCCCTATACGCATTGTCGATAATGGCCATAACACTTGTTCTGAATAATTACTTTACATTTCTAAGCAGAAGAGAAAAGATTTTGAGCCTCTTCGTATATACCGTTGTATTTATCTTGGGACATTACTTTATAGTATTATCAGCATCCAGGGGCGGGCTCATAAGCTTAGTTTTGATAGACATGATTGCTATTTGGAAAACAAAGAAAAAAGCGCTATTTGCCATATTAATGCCGGTAATTTTTGTAGCTTTTATATTTTTGCCCGATCGTGTTATTTCCCAATACAATTTATCTGAAATGAGGGCTGTAAAGAGATTGGTAAACGCTGATCTTTCTGCGCTTTTAGCTAAAAGAACAGAGGGAAGGTTTGTTTTCCAGGATATTAGCATAATCTTTGGGCGTGGCAAAACCAACACTACTATCGGGAAAAAAGAAGTTCATAATACGTTAGGTGATATTCTCTATTCCTACGGTGTAATTGGTATTTGTTTATTTTCTATTTTCCTTGTTTTCTATTTGAAACATTGTATTTGTGTTAGCTACAATATTCTAATCCTACTGGCTTTTGTCCCAATGAATATTTCCCATAATCTTTTTCGGTTTAGGACGATATGGATTCTTCTCGCATTAGTCTATAGCATTGGATTAATTCGTGGTAATTCATACCCGCCTGAGCGGGATAACTCCTGTATCGAAGCCGATCTTCAATGGGATATGGAATACCATCCTAATCCTGGCGCTCCCGCAGTAAACAAGGCTGTATCTTTACCCAAAAATTGGCCTGCCCAGAGGATGGGGGGAAATATCGTAAAGCATTGCCTCCCATAAATCTTAGTCCTCCACAAAAATCATGAGCAAGAAAGCCCTCTTCGTTGCCAATACGGGTTTTGCCCTGCTTAATTTCAGGCTCCCTTTAATGAAATTTCTATCTGATAAAGGATGGTCTGTAGTTGCAGTGGCCAATGACGAAGCAGATTTTGCGAAAAGATTTGCAAAAGAAGGGATCAAATTCATAAATATGTTGATCGATCACAAAGGAACAAACCCCATTGCTGACATGGGCCTTATCCGGAGATTGAATGCACTTTACAAAAAAGAAGCCCCGACTCTTGTCCATCATTTTACCATCAAGCCTGTTATATTTGGCTCACTTGCTGCTAAATGGGCAAAGATTCCCGCTATTGTCAACACTATTACCGGCTTGGGTTATGTATTTGAGAAGGGCGGATTCATGATGCGGATTGTAATGGAACTTTATAGACTTGCTTTATCAGGTAGACCGCAAGTAATTTTTCAACATAATGATGATTATCGTTTTTTCATTTCCAATAATATCATCAGAGAGACAAAAGCCCGAGTAATATTGGGATCTGGGGTTAATACTGAAATTATACATCCGACTATGGCCAAAAAGTATAATGGCGGCTTAAGATTTTTATTCGCTTCAAGAATGCTATGGAGCAAAGGTGTTCGCGAATACGTCAGTGCAGCAGAAAAAATCAAGGAACAGTTTCCTGAAACCAGTTTTATTATGGCTGGTGGGGCATCTGGCGGCAGTGCAAAAGGAAATCCAGAAGCGATTCCTGAGAAATGGCTATATGATGTTAATACAATAGGAAGCGTAATATGGATGGGACGCATTCCTTTTGAAGACGTTATGCGTCTGTTAGATAATTCGGACGTGTTTGTTTTACCGTCATATTACCCAGAAGGGATACCGCGATCACTCATAGAAGCTGCTGCTAAAGGAAAAGCGATTATAACAACAAATACACCAGGTTGCCGAGAAGTTGTTATTGATGGTACCAATGGTTTTTTGGTCCCGCCAAAAGATGTAAATTCATTAACAAATAGTTTGCTTAAATTTATTCGACAGCCAGAGTTGGCGGATCAAATGGGTACGGCAAGTCGTAAACGGGCGGTAAATATCTTTGATGAAAAAAAGATTTTAGATCAAACTGCCCTGGTCTATAAAGAAGTAGGGGTTATCTTGTAAATGTAGGGCTATAGTGTCAAATTTAAAGATGCAGGCATGGAATTCTAGGTTGTTGCTTCTAAATATGGAGAAAGCAATTTAAGAAACTGGTGGCATTATAGATATGTGACGCATACAGTATTATTCGAGTTTCTTAGATTATGCACTTCTTATTTTGATCCTCTCTTACATCTTTCCTTTCGTGATAAACTTCTAACAAGATAAGAGTAGAAATTTAGTGAAAAGAGCAAAAGTGCTATTGATAAGTCCACCTAAAGGTTTATTTGCTGGATGTCCTGAAAAACCCAAATTTCAGACACATCCCCAAGGTCTTCTATATATAGCCAGTATACTTCAAAAAAATAAGCATTATGTTGAAATCCTCGATGCTTGGAGTTTTGGTCTAAACTTAGATTCCATTAAAATAAAAATAATAGATTTCAATCCCCACATAGTTGGTATAACTGCTATGACAATTTTGGCTTACGATGCCTATCTGGTTGCTAAAGTGGTTAAGGAAATAGACTCTAAAATCGTCACTGTAATGGGAGGACCCCACGCAACTGCACTACCTGAGGAACCAATTAATACTGATAATATAGATATCGCTGTAATAGGCGAGGGGGAGTATACTATGGTGGCAATATGTAACCAAGTTGCCCAAGGAGGTGAAGATCTAAGTGAAATAAGGGGTATAGTGTATAAGTGTGGCAAAAAAGTTATAAAAACAGATCATGCTTACAGAATAGAGCAATTAGATAAGATACCATTTCCTGCTTATCACCTTTTACCTTCTATGGCAGATTACAATCCACCTCCCCATTGGGGCAAAAAGGGTAAGTTTGCTTCTGTTATAACCAGCCGTGGTTGTCCTTATGGATGTGCCTTCTGCTGTGTAAGTGAGGCTTGGGGTAGAAAGTATAGATATCGAAGCCCTGACAATGTAGTTGATGAGTTGGAGTTTTTAAACAAAAAATACGGTATAACCTTTATCTCTTTTAGAGATGCGGTAGCAACTCTTCACAAGCAAAGAATGATAGAAATATGTAAAGGTATAATCGACAGGAAATTAAAGATGAAATGGAACTGTAATGCTAAGGCTCATGAAGTAGATGAAGAACTTTTGAGATGGATGAAAAAGGCAGGATGTAAAACTATTATGTATGGCATAGAATCTGGAAATGAGCAGATATTGTCTCAATTTAAACGGGCTGATAAGAAATTCATTGAACAGGCTATAAATCTTACTCATAAAATCGGTATAACTCCCTATGGTTATTTTATGTTTGGTTTACCAGGGGAGACAAAAGAGACTATGAGAGAAACGATTGACTTTGCTAAAAGCTTAAAATTACATCAAGCTGGGTTTACTTCTGTAATACCTTTTCCTGGTACAAAACTATGGGATTATTGTATTAACCATAATCTTATCCTAACTACAGATTGGAGTAAATATGATTTAAAAGGTCTTCCACCAAGTAAACACCTAAATTTGAAAGCGGAAGAAATTCTTAGGGCTCAGAAAACCGCTTTTAGAGAATTCTACATGAGACCAAAAGTTATATTCTATCAGTTAAAAAACATTAGGAGTTTTAATGATCTAAAAAATTATATCCTTGAAGCGCTTATAAATTTAATTTAAGAGAATGAAAGAATATCTATTTACCCCTGTAAAAAAAACCGCCGGATATGATTTTTTTACTAAGAAATAAGCCGCAAAAGGCCCAGGTTATCCTTGTTTTGGGAGATGCCATCATTGTCCTGGCTGGCCTGGTATCTTCTTATATCGTCAGGATCTACTTATTTAATGAAGGTTCAGGGTTACTCGAGACCCTATCAGGCAAGATCAGCTTTAATTTTGTGGTAGTCATCCTGGCACATATGCTGGCCTTTTACATATTTGAGCTATATGATACCGAAAGGCCATTCACCAACCTAAGGGGCTTATTGAATGTCTCTTTAGGAACTTTTTTGGCTAGCCTTGCCTTGGCTATATATTTTTATTTTCTCCCCAAGGGCAAGATCGGTCGAGTAGTGGTTATTACATATATCCCTCTTATAATATGGTTGATATTTTTATGGAGAAAGATATTCTTCAGCCGATTGATGGCAGCCATCCCTTGGTCAAATGTCCTTTTTGTGGGAGCCGATTCTTCTAATGAGCTGCTGGCTAAAGAGATGCTCGATGGGCATGGCAGGAAATATCGTCCTATAGGATTTCTCGATGTGACCGGGGAAAGTATATCCCATTCCCTCATGGGGCTCCCCGTCTTTAATGATAACACGGGCCTGGAAGGGTTAATCAGGAAAAATGATATCAAAACAGTTATCCTCTCTCCAAATGCGAATGCATCACCCATGTCTGAGGGGCTGATGAAGGAGGTCTTAAAATTAAAATTTGATGGTATAGGGGTATATGATATGCGCATTTTTTACCAGTATCTCACCGGGAAGATCCCGGTATTTCACGTAAAGGACAGCTATTTCCTCTTCTCTGCTGAGCTAAATCTTATCCATTCCCTCTATTACAAGCGGGTAAAGCGGTTATTGGATATAGCGGTCTCCCTGGTTGGATTGTTGATCAGCCTTCCTGTCTTGCTCTTTACTGCCCTGGCTATCAAAATTGACTCCAGAGGACCGGTATTCTTCGGGCAGGAGCGGGTGGGCCTTCGGGGCCAGAAATTTACCCTGCTCAAGCTCAGGACCATGATACCGAATGCTGAAGCCCTGACTGGTCCTAAATGGGCGGAGAAGGATGACCCCCGGGTTACCCGGGTGGGTAAGCTGCTCAGGAAGACCCGGATAGACGAGGTCCCCCAGTTGATCAATATATTAAAAGGGGACATGAGCTTTGTGGGTCCCAGGCCTATCCGGAAATATTTTCTGGATCAATTAGCAGAGAGTATACCGTTCTATCACCTGCGCCATTCAGTCAAGCCCGGGTTGACCGGCTGGGCCCAGGTTTGCTATAATTATGCCTCCTCAGAGGAAGACCAGTCCGAGAAACTCCAGTACGACCTCTACTATATCCATCATATGTCTTTCTTCTTCGACCTGTTCATGAGCCTTAAGACTATCCAGACCCTTCTGTTCAGACATGGACAGTAAAGTAAATTATTTGCAAGTTGACCTAATAACTAAAAGGGTGCAAAGATCTATACTGAGGTATCGAAGGTAAAAGTACTTCTCAGGGCATGAGGGTTTCGAATGAATGCAGCCTAGTTAATTGGAGGTTTCTGTCGAGTTAACCAGATTAAGATAACGCCAGATGAATCTTTATGGCCTTGTCAATAGGGCCCATTTCTCCCCTTTTAATATTTATCCCACCCCTCCAGGTCAATGGGTTCAAACTCTTTTGCTATAGCAAGGCCCTCTTGTTTGGTGGCACGA
>MHDQ01000285.1 GCA_001803565.1 Nitrospinae bacterium RIFCSPLOWO2_12_FULL_45_22
GACCTTTCTCCGTTGTGGGATAGCCAATTTTTCGGCAAAAAGGTCTAATACTTGTCGTACAAAACCCTTTCTGTCTTGGGTCTCCTGGACATAGATAGTAGCTTTTCCCATCTTATTTTCCCCCCAGGTTGAAGTTGTTACCACAAAGACACAAAGGACACCAAGCATTTAATATTGGTTATTAAGTTATTGCGTCATTAGGTCATTGGGTTATTGCCTTAAGGTTGCTGAATGCCCTAATTGCCTAATGACCCAATTACCCAATGCCCTAATCACTCTTCTTTTTGTGCTTTGTGGCTTTGTGGTTTATCTTACACTCAGGGCAAGGGTAGATGGCGTGAAATGAGCCAGTCCTTCAATTTGCCGGTAATAACCAGTTTTTGCTGCTGGAGTTCGGTCAGATTGCGGCATCCGGTTAAGAGCATAGCCATACGTAATCCCTTAACTAGATAATCAATATAGGCCTCTACCGCCGACATCCCTCCGCTAGCGTATTCTTTCAGGAAAGGCAAGGCTATACCTGTTACTGTAGCCCCTAGAGCAATGGCTTTAGCTATGTCTAACCCGTTCCTTATACCACCCGAGGCAATAGTAGTAAAGCCAAGGTTTTTCAGCTCACATAAACTAGCTGCGGTAGGGATACCCCAGTCCCAAAATAGCTCCCCTAGTTGTTTCGCTACCCCCTGGCTACGCAAAGATTCTATCCCTACCCAGGATGTCCCCCCAGCCCCACCTATATCTACTAAGTCTATCCCGATGGCTTTGAGCTTTAACCCTACCTCGCGAGATAAGCCTCCCCCGGTCTCTTTAACAATTAAGGGGCATTTAAGGCTTTGGTTCAATCTCTCTAGTGTTTCATAACTTTTACTAAAATCTGTATCACCTTCTGGCTGGATCAATTCCATAGCGGTATTGAGATGGATAGATATGGCATCAGCCTCGATACTATCTACCAGGGCCTGTATTTCTTCTGAGGATATATTCCGGGCCTGTTGGATACCAAGATTAGCCAGAAATAGGATGTCAGGAGCTACATCCCTGATCTGGTAAGTAAGGGCTAAAGAGGGCAGCTCATGCATGGCCCGCTGACTACCTACACCGAAACCCAAACCATACTTGGCGGCGGCTGAGGCTAAAGCCTTATTAATAGCCTGAGCCCTTTTGGTCCCTCCAACCATCGCCCCAATCAGGATAGGGGCTTTTAACCTTTTAGATAGAAAAAAAGTACCCGGGTCAACTTCATCCAGATTTACTTGAGGTATAGAATTAGGGATAAATTCTATATCTTCAAACAGGGTAGTCTTGTTGCGGGATTCTACCTGAGCCTGGAGACAAAGTTCTAGATGATCTTCTTTCCTCTTTTGTATGCCCATTGTTTACTATCCCTGCCAATGCATTAGGTCAAATCATAGGGAGGAGTTCCTGTACTAATAGGGTTAGCCGGGTGGTGGCTTTTCTAATATTCTTTTTCATCTTGCCCAGTTCCCATAAGGCCATGGGGTGCCTCAAGGTATATTTTATAAATTTGGCAGGATTGAGCTCACCATTATCTGTTATCTGATTGACCTCTACTTTAAAAGTGTAATCGGCAATGTCAGAGATAGATCGCAGCGCAAGGAAAGGGCATCCTTTCTGGGCAGCTTCCAGGCCAATAAATGCCGTCTCCATCTCTACGGCCAAGGCCCTGGTATCGAGGAATATTGCCTTTTTCTCCTCCGAGCTACCGATTACCCTGGATACCGTAATAAGATCTCCCAGGTAAGGGGTTAACTGGAGCCTGCGGCAAGCTACCGAGGCTAGCTCGACCAATCTATCCAACGATACTGCCGCTATTTGAGGAGAATTTTGCACCAATACCCTCCGACCAATCACCAGATCTCCTACCTTCAATCGGCTGTCCACTGCCCCAGAAATACCAATAGAGATGAGAGATACCGGATTAAAGTGGTCTAATAGGACTTTGGTAGCCTCCCGGGCATTTTTTTCGCCCATGCCAGATAGAGCCAGTATGATCTCTCGGTCTTGATAGCGACCCTGGTAATATAAGAAAGAATTCAGGGTCATCTTGGCCTTAAGGTCTATCTCCCTCCTAATACCATCAATCTCATCCTTTAAGGCACCAATAATAGCTATACAATTTGTCATAAGTGACCTCAAAAAGATAAGTATCCTTATGAAAATCTTCTTTAGCGAAGCTAGAAAAATCCTTATAATTTTTCGTGATAGGCAGGCTGGTTAATTATTATCCCTCAAATATATGTTGACGTCAACTATAGGGTAGTAGAAATACGATGGAATATTGAGCAAAATTACTTTGAGATTGATTCTTACCGGTTCTATTGCTAAGGCCATATATTTTATTGGTATACAATCTCTTTGACATAAATAAAAAGGGGAGTATTATATACTTATATTTTCCTCTACTCCTATAACGAGCTGCTGCCCGGTAGCGGAAAGGCTTCCTGATAGCATTGTAGAGATACTAAAGGATCACTATATGACCCGAGAATATCTGCTCTATATTATAATGTATAAGAGAGATTGCTGGAAGGCTTTAGCATGACTCGTACCAGACAAATATTCCGATTCACCCATGCAAGTTGGAGTAAAGAGAGGTTATTTTTTTCTCTCTTATTCCTCCTTCTCCTGGGTATCGCAGGAGCTACTTACGTACTATTCAAAATAGCTTCAGGATTGACTAAGCATTACAATCCGTATTTTGGCCTTTTAATAAAGGGGGGGGTGATAGGTTTTTTCCTAATAGTGGGTTCCAGTATTTTTTTGCTAGGAATAAATCTATTCACGGGGATTGAATTACCTTTCAATGATAAGATAAAAAAAATAACTATCTCCTTTTTCTTTCCTCTTACTGTATCAGTGGGAAAAATCTTACGTATCTCGAAGGAACAAATCCAGGAATCCTTTCTTGAAGTAATTAATAAACTTATCCGGGCTAAGACATACCGCATCTATCCTCAAAAGATACTGCTCCTCCTGCCCCATTGTTTACAAAATTCCCGTTGCCCGATTAGGCTAACTCCACAGGGGAGTAATTGTCAGCGGTGTGGGGAGTGCGGGATTAAGGATTTATGCGAGATAGCAGATGGATATGGGGTGAAGCTGACTATTGTAGCTGGTGGGGAACTCGCCCGAACATTCATAAAAGATATTAAACCTGAGGCAGTGGTGGCTGTAGCCTGTACCAAGGAGATGATCTCCGGCATCCAAGATACTTATCCATTATTAGTCTTGAGTGTATTGAACCAACGGCCCAATGGTCCTTGTATTGATACCAGGGTAAATTTAGGAAGGGTGGAGGAGGCTATAAAATTCTTCCTGGGTGATAAAGGAGCCGGGCAGACTCATAGTGTGCTCTCATGATGCAATCTACCCCCTGAATTGATAAAGGTCAAAATGATTATCAGTTAAATAGTGCTATTGCCCGGGCGCAAAAATTCCTTATGGAACTACAGGATAAACAGGATGGCTTTTGGGTAAGATAAAAAAATGGGACAATTTAGCTTTGATAACCGCTACTGTAATCCGGATAAAGAAAAGCCCCAGATAGGCTATCTCTGTTCCTATACACCAATAGAAATTATTGTAGCAGCCGGTCTCCAACCCATAAAACTGAATACCCGGGATGAGGCGATAAAGCAAGCCGATGGTTATACGCACAATACCATGTGTGCATATGTGAGGCAGATACTGGATATAGCCCTGGAGGGTAGTTATGACCAGTTGGCCGGGGTGATATTCGTCAACTCTTGTGATGCCATGAGGCGATTACATGATCTCTGGCGCTATTATATAAAGACTGGCTTTACCCATATTATAGAATTGCCCAGAGATGATACGGTATCGAAGAGGGCCTTTTACATTAAGGAATTAAATACATTTGCGCAGAAATTGGAGGAGCGTTTCTCATTAAAGATAACAGACGATAACCTCTGGGGAGCTATCCGGCTAATCAACCAGACCCGACGACTATTGCTGGAATTATCACGCCTCAGAGAGGGTAACCATTACTCTTTGAGGGCCAGCGAAATATTCCCTATTATGCTGGCCAGCACAAAGTCTGATCCAGCCAGGTTCAATGAGGAGTTGGAACGCTATCTGGAAGAGATAAGAAAAGATTTATCTATGCAGGATAAAACCAGGCAACCCAGGGTCTTAATAACTGGCAGTATTATAGACCGGGGGGATATCATTGAGTTAATGGAAGATTTTGGCCTCTCCATAGTAGCTGAAGACCTTTGTACCGGCCTGCGGGGCATAGGTCAGTTAGTAGCAGAAAGGGATGATCCCTGGGAAGCCCTTGCGGAACGATATTTAGAAAGGGCCCCCTGTGCGCGGATGAAGGGGCTGGAGCAACGCCTAAAATTTATTTATCAACTAATTGGTGATTACAGAGTAAATGGGGTAATTTCTTACTCCTTAAAATTCTGTGACCCAGAGTTGATGTTTTATCCTTTTTTGAAGGCAGATCTAGAAAATAAGGCCATCCCCCATTTGCATTTGGAAGGCGATGGTACTACCGCTAGCCTTGGTCAGTTGAAGACCAGGATCCAGGCCTTTATCGAGATGCTGACAAAAGGTTAAGGGAGGAGATAAGATGGCTAGCTTAAGAGAGGTCTATCAGGAATTCTATCAAATCGCAGAAGCCAGGGCCCAGAGGAAACCTTTTGCTAGTAACCTGGCTTTATGGGAAATGGCTAAGAATTGCCAGCGCCAGTTGACAGGTAATGAGCCGTTGGTCTGGACCCGCTGTACCTTTCCTCAGGAGCTGATATGGTCTTTTGGTATCTTGCCTGTCTATGCAGAGATGGTAACTACAATAATCGGCCATGTGAAGAAATCCCCGGACTTCCTCATGGAGACCGAATCCGCCGGATTTAGTACCGATAGTTGCACGGTGCAACGGACTAGCCTGGGCGGCATCCTATCGGATAGTTACTTGAAGCCGGTTTTATTGATCGGCTCTACAGATTTCTGTGAGGATGGCATGCGCTTTTTTGAGCATGCCAGCCGCCATTACCAGACCGAGTATTTCCTTCTGGAAGTGCCGCCTATCTGCTCCCCGGAGTCTGTAGATTATGTAGAAGAACAGTTAAGGAGCATAATCGCTAAGCTTAGCCAGGCTACTGGGAAGCCCTTTGATCAAGAGAAATTAAAGGGGTTAATAAGGTGCAGTAATCAGATCCGGGCTATCCAACTGAAGATCGAGGAATGGAAAAGGCAGGTCCCAGCCCCGATATATGGCCGCAGGGAAGATGACTTTTTTGGCCTGCTTAATATGGGTATCTGTGGTAAGGTAGCCGGGGAACTGGCCAGTAAGTATTATGAAGAGATAGTTGCTCGGGCCGCTCAAGGGCTCAGGGGCGCAGAAAAAATACGCCTCATGTGGCTCTACGCCCTACCACCGGTCCCTAAGGTCTTTGAATTTCTGGAGGAGCTGGGCGCCCATCTAGTAGCTACCGAACAGAACAGTATCCATTGGGACGAGATGTATGAGAATGAACCGGTGAGAGCCCTGGCTAAAAAGATCTGCCAGAGCCGGACCATTGGCCCGATAGAGAACCGGCTCCGGCATATCATTAGAATGGCAAAAGATTATCAGGTAGATGGAGCTGTCCATTTCTCCCATTTTAGCTGTGCTTATAGTGTTGGTGGTATAAGGATCATAAGGGACGAGTTGGCCAGGCAAGGCATTTCCTTCCTGAACCTGGATGGTGACTGTGCCGTAGCTCAGCATAATAATATAGACCAGATGAGGGAGACTTTAGAAAGCTTTGTGGAAAGGCTCACGCATTAGTCTGAGAAAATCCATCTTCCTTACTCCCGTAATCATTACCTTCTCTATTTATTTGATCCTTTTCTTTACCACCAGGGCGGACCCCTGGGGATTAGAGACCCACAAGGTAGTTAATGATCTGGCCTGTGAGACGCTGCCTCCCTCACCCCTAAAGACTTTCTTCATTATCCATAAAGAATATATCTCTGAGCATGCGACGGACCCGGATATAGCCCTCAGAGAGCTTTATGGTGCCGAGGAAGGGGTAAAGCACTTTATCAACCTCGATGCTTATGGCCCATTCCCCTTTAAAGAGCTACCCAGAGATTATCAGCAGGCGGTTAAAAAGTTTGGCCGAAAAATGATCCAGCAGGAAGGCATCTTACCCTGGTGGATCATTTGGTCACAACAAAGATTGCAACGGGCTATGGAACAAGGAGACTGGAAGGGAGTGCGGCAGAGAGCCAGTCATCTAGGACATTATGTAGCAGACCTATTTATGCCCCTCCATACTACTGCTAATTATGATGGTCAACTGACGGGCAATGATGGTATCCATAAACGGCTGGAAGATAGCCTGGTAGATGCCCGGATAGAACAGTACCGGGTAGAAATGAGGAAGCAGCTTAAAAAAACCTCTCCAGAAATGGTTAGGGTAGAGGATATTTTTGGTTATTCCTTAAAGGGTTGGTTAATAGTAGAAACCATTTTAGAAAATGATCGTCAGGCTAACAAGGAGATATTAGGGTTTTTCAGTATTAAGGGGTTTTATTATCAACGGCTGGATAGAAGATTAAAACCTATCATAATAAGGCAATTGGTGGAGGCCTGCCAGCTCTTAGGCAATATCTGGTATTCTAGCTGGCTCCAGGCCGGCAAACCTGCCCCCATTATTAAGTAAGGAGTAAGGAGTGAGCCGTGAGTAGTTAACGACTGACGGCTCACTTCCTCACTGTTTACTTACTGACGGGCGGATTTTAATACATATCCATCCCACCACCATGGGGCGGCATAGGTGGCATCTTCTCCTTCTCGGGCATATCGGTAACTAAGGCCTCGGTAGTTAGCATCAAACCAGCTATGCTGGCGGCATTCTGCAGGGCAATCCGAGTTACTTTGGTCGGGTCAATGATCCCTTCTTTGATCATATCTACATACTGACCGTTATTAGCATCAAACCCAATATTGTCCTTCGAGTCCTTTACCTTATGGACCACAATTGATCCATCTACGCCAGCATTTATCGCTATCTGCCGTAAAGGTTCCTCCATGGAACGCTTTATTATGTTAGCACCCACCTGCTGATCCCCTTCTAGCTTCAGTCTTTCTAAGGCTGGGATACACCTCAGGTAGGCCACGCCACCACCGGGGACAATACCCTCTTCTACCGCAGCCCTGGTGGCATTCAGGGCATCCTCTACCCGGGCCTTTTTCTCTTTCATCTCGGTCTCAGTAGCGGCCCCTACCTTGATTACTGCTACCCCACCGACCAGTTTAGCCAGCCGCTCCTGGAGCTTTTCCCGGTCATAATCAGAGGTGGTCTCTTCTATCTGGATCCGTATCTGCTTTACCCGGCCTTCGATATCCGAGGATTTACCATAACCCTCTATTATAGTAGTGTTTTCCTTGTCAATAGTAACCCTCTTGGCCCGGCCCAGGTCATCTAGCCTGACATTCTCCAGCTTAATACCCAGGTCTTCAGAGATAGCCTTACCTGCGGTTAGGACCGCAAGATCTTCCAGCATGGCCTTACGCCGATCGCCAAAACCCGGGGCCTTGACAGCAGCACATTTAAGGGTTCCTCTCAGCTTATTAACAACCAAAGTGGCCAGGGCCTCTCCTTCTACATCCTCCGCAATAATCAGGAGCGGCCTACCCATCTTGGCTATCTGCTCCAATAGGGGGAGCAATTCCTTCATATTACTAACCTTCTTCTCATTGATTAGAATATAAGGCTCCTCCAATACTGTATCCATTCGCTCGGCATCAGTCACAAAATACGGTGAAAGATACCCTTTATCAAACTGCATCCCCTCAACAATTTCCAGGGTGGTATCCATTGC
Organism: Nitrospinae bacterium RIFCSPLOWO2_12_FULL_45_22; assembly: GCA_001803565.1. GTDB lineage: Bacteria > 2-12-FULL-45-22 > 2-12-FULL-45-22 > 2-12-FULL-45-22 > 2-12-FULL-45-22 > 2-12-FULL-45-22. Next base: position 7,858 of record MHDQ01000285.1, read on the forward strand.
TTTCGCTTCTTCTACTGTTATTACCCCATCCTTTCCTACCTTTTCCATAGCTTCCGCTATCAGATCACCAATAGTGGGGTCCTGATTGGCCGAGATAGTACCCACCTGGGAGATTTCTTTCTTCCCTTTAGTGGGGGTACTCATCTTCTTAATCTCCTCAATTACCGCATTTACGGCCTTTTCTATGCCACGCTTCAGGTCCATAGGGTTAGCGCCTGCGGTCACATTCTTCATCCCCTCGCGATAAATGGCATATGCCAGCACCGTTGCCGTTGTGGTGCCATCACCCGCTACATCACTGGTCTTACTGGCTACTTCCCGGACCATCTGGGCACCCATATTCTCAAACCTGTCCTCCAGCTCGATCTCTTTGGCAACCGTGACACCATCTTTCGTACTGGTAGGGGAGCCAAATTTTTTGTCCAGGATGACATTGCGGCCCCGGGGGCCCAGGGTTACCCGCACCGCATCAGTCAGTTGGGTTACCCCTTTAAGCATCTTTTGTCTAGCCTCCTCGTCATAAAGCAACATCTTTGCCATATGTTTTCTCTCCTCTTATTAACGTTATTTTCGGTTAAACTTTCAACATCTTCTTTATTTCTCTATAATTCCCAATACGTCGTCTTCCCGCATCATCAACAGCTCTTCCCCATTGATTTTCACTTCGGTACCGGCATATTTGCCAAATAATATCCGGTCCCCTTCCTTAACCTCCAGGGGTTGCCGCTTACCATCTTCTAATATCTTGCCACTACCTGCTGAAACCACCTTGCCTTCCTGGGGTTTCTCTTTTGCAGTATCTGGGATAATAATAGTGCCTTCCTTGGTCTCTTCCTCTTCTATCCTCTTAACCAGGATCCGGTCATGCAATGGTCTAACCTTCATAGATACCTCCCTCCTTAACGATTATCTAACCTTGGCTCATAAGAACAAACTAAAAACTTCTCCCTCTTCCTATTAGCACTCTAATTAATCGAGTGCTAATAGGAAGAAATATAATATTTTTTTTAAAAATGGCAAGGAGAAAATTTTATTTGGTCCCAGTAATGCAGAGGAACTTAAGTCGCAACATTATCCCGAATTATGCAAGCTTCATGGCAAAGCATTGTTGGGCAAGCCTTTAGGCTTGCGTTATATCACCACAGTTGCCGGGCTAAAGCCCTGCCCGACAAAAGATTAGGCATATGTTTGCATAATTCAGGATTGTTTTTTATAGTATAATAGATGGAAAGTGTGCTGTCATCTTTCACAAGGAATAATTGGCCTTAAAAATTAGGGCACTCACCCCGAGAGGCGCTTGCATGAATAGTCTATTCAAAGGGCGCTAATTTGCGATATGGAGCAAAAGATAAAGGAAGCAGTGACCATTATGTTAAGGATACTCAGGAGCCGCTCCCCCGCTGATCCCCTTTGTCGGGAAGATCTGGCTAAGCTCTTGATGTTATATCGAGAAATATTTACTCAGGGTGAGGTTTATTTAGAGCCGTGGAGGGAGAAGCTCAAAGACACCTTATCAAAAGAAGAACTTGAATTACTGGAGATATTACATCAAGCCCTCTTGTATCGAGTACAGGATGAGGAAGAAAAGTTAGAAGGGCGGGCTAAACAAAGAGAGGTTGAAGTAGAGAAGCTATTATCCGACCTGGAAAAAGAGATAATGAGAAAGAAAATAGCCGAAGGGAATATAAATGAGGAAATTTAACAGTATGTATGAGTATAGATTAGACTGCCGACACCTGGTTCAACAACTTCCTTGCCAGTATCATAAAAAATCCGGGCAAACCTGTCCGACATGTGATCATTATGAACCTATCCAGACAAACATATTAATTATAAAAGTAGGGGCCATGGGCGATGTCCTGCGTACTACCACTATCCTACCTGCCCTAAAAAAGAAATATTCTCTTAGCAGAATAACCTGGGTTACTCAACAAGACTCTTATGAGCTATTACTATCTAATCCTTATATTGACAATATCCTCGTAGCCGAAAGGGCTGTGACCTTCCCCGTGCTCCTGGCGGAGGAATACGCTACCGCTATAAACCTGGATATAGATCCCCACGGTTCTGCCTTATTAAAGCTCTGCCATGCCCAGGAGAAATTGGGTTATGTCCTGGACAACCATGGTGGGATAAGACCGGCCTCAGTAGAGGCGGAAGAATGGTTTGAGATGAGTATAGATGACCGGCTTAAAAGGGCCAATAAAAAGACTTATCAGGAGCATATCTTCCGCATCTGCCAGTTGCCTTATAATAAAGAGAGGCCCCTGCTTACCTTGACCGATGCTATGAAGACCTTTAGTCAAGAGACTTGCCAGCAATACTCTTTATCAGACCAGGATATTATAGCAGGTATTCATTCCGGAGCAGGTAACCGCTGGGAGAATAAAAAATGGACTCTGGAGGGTTATAATTTCCTGATAGAGAGTTTATTAGGTGACAGTCCCTTAATAAAAGTAATTCTATTTGGTGGTGATGCCGAGCAGTGCCGTAATAAACATATCCAGCAAAGATTTCCTGAAAGAGTCTATAATATAAATACTCAAAATAATCTTTCTGGTCTTATAGGGCTGATAGGTATCTGCCGGGTGCTGGTATGTAGCGACACCTTACCATTGCATATTGCTACTGCCCTAAAAGTGCCAGTAGTGGCTATTTTTGGTCCTACTTCCCACCATGAAATCGAGCTATATGAGCTGGGGACCAAGATAGTCTCTGAAATTGACTGCCTTTGCTGCTATCAACAGCGGTGCAAACGTGAACCTAATTGTATGCAGATGGTAGACCCCGAGTTAGTGGTACGAGGTGTCTGGGAATTCGTGAAATGAACTTACCTCTTTGGGAGATAAGACCTGAGCCTTTGTAGGTAGTGATTTTGCTTTAATTTAGCCAGGAGGGCCTCTTTCTTATCAAAATCCAAGACCGTTATCCCGAGGAATATGAGGAGTACCCCTTGTAGTATGGGTAGGAAAAGACCTACGATGCCTAAAAGGATTAATATGGTACCAATAATATTCCGTATGATCTTCTTTGGGGAATAGATAGCCATTAACGGTCCTTAGGTAACCTTCTCTCGATCTCCTCTATAGCCTTACCTATCCGTTTTTTTATCTCTGCATAGTGTTTTCCTGATGCAGTTAAACAGACTTCTAGCTCTACCTCTAAGCCAAAATGGGTGGGTTTGGACTTAAGATATACCTGCGGCACTATAGTCCTGACTTCGTGTAAGATACTGGTAAGCTGAGACTCATCCCTCAAGGGTGTCTTGATAACTCTATCCAGATGATAATAGGGGCCAAGGATGTTTTTCAGGCGTGGCGCGATAGACTCGTTGAAGATAGTCTTTAATTCCTGGGGTACACCAGGTAAGGATATTATGTGGCAGGGGCCGTGATCCAACCATATTCCTGGGGCGGCCCCGATGGGGTTAGGGAGCATGGCAGCCCCTTGAGGTAAGCGGGCCATCTTCTCCCGCTCTGGGGATATAATATCACTGGCTACATAGCCCTGGGAGCTGAAGTACTCATATCTCTCTTTTACGAACCCTAATGCCTTAGGGTCTAGTTGCAAGGGTTTATTGATGGCCTTTGCTACCCCTTCTAAAGTCTGATCGTCAAAGGTAGGGCCCAGACCGCCCACGGTAATAATAAATTTAGCGCCATTACCCATAGAGGTTCTTATCTCCGTAGCAATAACATCTATCACATCATCTACCACAACAATCCGCCTAACCTCGCCCCCTAAAGCAGTAACCTGTCCTGCTAGCCAATGGGAGTTACTATCCAGCACCTGGCCTTGCAATAACTCTCTCCCAACCGCAATAATCTCAACCCTATCCATAGCATTACTGCTGTATGAGGCTTCTTGCGATAAAAGGTGTGACCCACTAAAATTATCATAGTATAATCTTGGATTCCATGAAAGGAAAGAGGGGAGTAAAGAAATAATTAGGGCTGATTTTCTAAGGAAAGAAAGAGAAACCAGGTGGATATTTCTGGGCAGATAGAAGCCATTAGCAGAGATAACCTTTTGAAAGCTTCAGCACGAAGCATATTCCGATGGGTCACGAAGTTTAAAGAAGGAGGGGTGGAAGGATTAAGAGACCGGCCTAAAGGGCATATGAGATCTAAACTGACAGAAGAGCAGAAAAAACACATTGAGCAATGGATTGTAAGCGGTAAAAATGCCCGAGGGGAAACGGTGCCTTGGACATTGAAAAAGTTAAAAAAAGAACTGGAAAATGAATTTGGGATAAACATAGGCACAACGCCCCTATGGAAACACCTTGCTCTTATTTATGACATGTCATGGGGAATTTGATATTAGAAGGGCATTACCGATAATGATGAGTGTAGGGATAGATTTTTCTCCCTTAATAGTTGTTTTCGCCATCTATTTCCTCCAGGTTTTTCTAGTCGGCTCTCTCCATGATATAGCCTTCCGCTTGCGCTAAGTTTAGTTATAATAATAAGAGCTAATATCGGCTGCTATTGTAATACCGAGGATCGAATAATGAAGCCCCATTATAACCATGGATTATTTTCTAACTATTACCTGAATGAACTCCTTCCCCGGGAGGAAGAATTAAAGACTTTCCAGTCTGCAACGCAAAAGGCATTTGATAATATTAAAGTCTTATGGAGTTCAGTAAAGGCAAACATCTCGGTCCTCAACGAAGATCAACTCCGCAAGCATTTTTTGGACAAGGTCTTTGATATGCTGGGTTGGACCGTTGATGTAGAACCCCCTGTTCCTTCGGGAGAATGGTCTAAGCGCCCTGATTATGCCCTTTTTCCGGATAAGGAGAAGCTTCAGACCGCCCAAAAAGCCTCTAAAGAAGAATATTTCAAACAAGCGGTCTGTATAGGTGAGGCCAAACGTTGGGGAAGGTCTCTGGATAAAAAACTCAAGGCAGAAAAAGACCCATTCGAGGTACAGAATCCCTCCCTCCAGATCAGTCGTTATCTATGGCTTACCGAGGTCAAGTGGGGTATCCTTACTGGCGGTAAATATTGGAGACTCTATGAAAGAGAGACCTCTAAGCGATTAGATATCTATTATGAGGTTGACCTCCAAGACCTCTTAGAAAACGGCTCTGCCGAAGATTTCCGCTATTTTTATCTCTTCTTTGGCAAGGAAGCCTTCCCCGCTTTTATCGAGAAGGTTTATAA
>MHDQ01000286.1:0-6131 GCA_001803565.1 Nitrospinae bacterium RIFCSPLOWO2_12_FULL_45_22
TCCCTATCCCTTCATCACCTCTGGCATACACTTTTTCGGGTTAAAAGTGTTAAACGAAAAATAAAGGATGCCCAATTTTGTATAAATTTGTATAAAATAAATATGTTCGATTTGGCCACTAGTTATGGTATCATAGACTTCGGTCTAAGAAGAAGGTGAGGGATAGGAAATAACCCTTTTGGAGTTTCAAGACAACCTTTCGGCCAAGGGATTCGTTTATAGACAATCCTATGCGGTGCATAGGTTGGGTTAATTAAGGGAGGGAGAGAGTAATGTTTTCTAAGGAAACTTTGCAGAAAGACAAGGGCCTGAAAGAAAAGTGGGAAAAAGCATCTAGCGATATACTCACAGGGCAGAAATTGAATCTGAGAACTAGTTCAGGTATAGAACTCAAACCATTATATACTCCAGAAGATTTAGCTGAAATGGATTATTATAAGTTGGGAGTGCCAGGAGAATATCCTTATGTACGAGGCAATTATTCGTTACAATACCAGATAAACCCTTTTATCCAGAATCAATTTTTTGGGTTCGGTACGCCGAGCGAGACCCGTGGTAGGAGAGACTGGTTAGCCAAACTCGGCTGTAGCTATAAAGTCGGCACTGAAGAACAACTTCCCTTAGTTATTGCTATGGATTTACCTACCCTTAAGGGGTTGGACCCGGACGAGCCAGAGGCCCGTGGGAGGGTGGGCCATGGCGGGGTATCTATTAGTACTATTGATGACATTGGAGTAATAATGGAAGGGCTCCCTCTGGATAAGACATGTGTAATATGGAATGCTTTTGATGGAACATTGCCCATCCATGCCTTATATTTTGCTTATGCCCTGGATATTCGTAGGGAGCCATTAGAAAGGCTCTTTATGGCTATCCCTAATAATATAAGTAACCAGTGGGCACATGACTGGGCAGGATTCCCTCATAAAACCGCAATAAAACTTGAAATAGAGCTTATTAAGTTTATTATTGATAATTGTCCTACCTCCCTCCATACCGTCATTGAAGGCTATGAAACCGCTGAAGCAGGTGCTACCCCGGTTCAGGAAGTAGCAGTTATGCTAGCTTATGCTATTTATTTAATGGAAGAATGTATCAAAGCAGGTCTTGATCCAGATGCTGTAGCACCTGGCCTTTGGGCCCACCATCATCTCAGCCTAAATATCTTTGAAGAGATAGCTAAACTGAGGGCAGCCAGAAAACTATGGGCAAGAATCTTTAAAGAGAGATTTGGCTGTAACAAACCAGAATCCATTAAGTATAAAATAATAGCCGCCGAAACTGCTGGGATAGAATTAACCGCTTTGGAGCCCTTAAACAATATAATACGATTAACTATCATGACTTTGGCAGGAATATTGGGAGGGGTGGAAGGGATTTTTACGGCTGCCTATGATGAGGCGCTAGGTATTCCTACTGAAGAATCAGCCCAAGTTGCAGTAAGAACCCAACAGATTTTAGCGGAAGAGACCGATCTCTGCTGGGTTACTGATCCCTTGGGCGGTTCATACTATATAGAATGGCTCACCAAGAGAATAGAAGAAGAGGTGGTTAATTTATTGGGCAGGATTGAAGAAATGGGCGGTTTCTTAAGAGCCTGCGAATCTGGTTGGATAAGGCGAGAGATAGCAAGGAGTGCCAACGAGCGGCAAGAAAAGATTAAGCAGGGGGAGAAGGTAATTATTGGGGTAAATAAATATAGAATAGAACAAAGACCTAAGATTAAAGGATTCAGGGTACCACTGGAAGTGGAGGAAAGAATAAGAGAGCGGTTAGGAAGGTATAAGAGAGATCGTGATAATAGTAAGATCAAGAGCTCACTCGGACAAATTAAAGAGGCGGCAGAGAAAATCGAGAAAGAATGGCCTGAATCCTGTGGGAGCTTGATGCCTGTATTAATAGAGGCCTCCCGTGCCGGGTGTACCCTGGGAGAGATGCATGGGGTTCTTAGGGAAGTGTTTGGCTATGGTTTTTATTCAGGATAATGGAGTTTAAGGGCCATGGAAGAAGGGGATAGGAAGAAAATCAGGGTACTATTAGCTCAAACTCGCCTGGATTCCCATGGTGTAGGCTTACGGTACCTGAGCAGGACCTTGATGGATGAAGGGATGGAGGTAATAATAGTCCGATATGGCGTTATAGAAGAGGTAGCAAAGGCAGCCTTGGAAGAGAATGTTGATGTTGTCGGATTAAGTTATTATTTTCCTGGGTTTGAGTATGAAATTCCTCTACTGATGAGGCTGCTGAAGGAAAAGGGTATGGATGATCTAATAATCATTGTGGGCGGTATAATAGATGACGAAGAAGAGGCTAAATTGCTGGAGTGGGGCGTTAAAGGGGTCTTCACTCCAGGTAGGCCAGTACAGGACGTAATTGAATGTATAATTTCTCATGTTGGAGTCAGGTCTTGATAGGAGGCTAGCAATGGAAGGAAAGAAAAATATTAGGGTGCTCTTGTCCAAGAGTGACCAGGATGCTCATGAAGTTGGTATAAGGTATGTGGCCAGCTCTCTTAAGGATGCGGGAATGGAGGTGATTTTCACCAGATACACAATCATAGATGAAGTAGCTGAGACAGCCTTACAAGAAAATGTGGATGTTATAGGATTGAGTTTCTATGGTGCCGGCTTGAGGTATGATATACCAAGGTTGATGGAACTTTTAAAAGAGAGAAATATAGAGGATACAAGGGTCCTAGTTGGTGGGACAATAACAGAACAAGAAAAGGCCGAATTGCTGAAGACCGGTATTAGAGGGGTTTTTACTCCAGGCAGCGGTTCAGTACAAGGTATTGTCAACTTTATAACCTCTAACATCTATGGAACGGGATAAACCTTGATTAGATAGCTAAAGATTTACCCAAATTGGGGTGCACTACAAAGAAAAGGAGGATCAGCTATGTTCAGCAAAAAAGTAGAGGATGAGAACAAGATCATGGAGGAAGAATGGGAAAAGCAATATTCTATAATGATGGATAAGTTGAAAGCCATTAATAGATCAGGCATTGAGCTTAAGCCTTCTTATACCCCTACGGATATCCAAGGGATGGACTATAAGGATATAGCACTACCTGGGCAATATCCTTTTACCAGGGGGAATTATCCTTTTCATTATCAGGTCATGCCCTTGATGATGATGCACGGTTATGGTTTTGGTACTGCAGAGGAGACCCTCATGAGGAGGGAGTGGCTTTCGAGACTGGGGAGTCGCCTGAAGGTGGGCACTGAAGATGACCTTACAGTGTGTATATTTACCATGGATCTGCCCACCCAGAGGGGCTATGACCCTGATGAACCAGGGGCAAGGGGAAGAGTGGGAGACTGTGGGATGTCCCTGAGCACCATCAAGGACATGGAGGCGATCTTTGAAGGATTACCTTTGGAGAAGGTTCTTACAACCTTTATTGGATTCGATGCCAGCATGATCCTTGTTGCTCTGTATGCAGCTTACTGTAAATATATCAGGAAGGAGCCATTGGATAAATTATACATGCTGTGCTGTAATCTCTTTCATCACCAATGGTTCTGGGATAGTGCTGCATTTCCCCCTGAGACAGCCATGAAACTGGAGACAGAGTTTGTAAAGTTCATAGTGGAAACCTGCCCCATGTCTTATCCCGGGGTTGTGGATGGTTACAATGTTGCTGAGGCGGGGGCAACCCCAGTGCAGGAAGCTGCCTTTTCCATTGTCGCTGCAGTGAGTCTAATGGAGGAGTGTGTAAAGGCAGGTCTTGATCCTGACAAGGTAGCTTCCAGATTTATCGGCCATCCCCATATCAGTCTCAATTTCTTTGAGGAGATAGCAAAGTTAAGGGCCATGAGGAAAGTATGGGCTAAGATATTAAAAGAGAGGTTTGGCTGTAAAAGGCCCGAATCCCTTCAGCTAAAGTTCCTTGATGCCCAGACAGCGGGCTTTGACCTTACCGCTCAGGAGCCCCTCAATAACATTATAAGAACTACCATCATGGCCCTGGCAGGCATGCTGGCGGATGTAGAAGGTATGTGGGTTTCCTCCTATGATGAGGCCCTGGGTATTCCCACTGAAGAAGCAGTCCAGGTAGCTGTCAGGACTTACCAGATCCTCCATGAAGAGACAGACATACCCCATGTTACCGATCCCTTGGGGGGCTCTTATTATATAGAGTGGCTTACTACCAGGATGGAAGAGGAAATCATGGGGTTAATGAAGAAGATGGAAGACCTGGGAGGATACATGAAGTGCTGGCAGACGGGCTGGATAAGACAACAGGTGGAGAAAAGTGCCAATGAGAGGCTTAAAAAATTGAATGAAGGAAAGGAAGCAAAGATAGGAGTGAACAAATATAGGATTGAAGAGGTACCGAAGATGACTGCCTTCAGGGTTCCACCTGAGGTAGAACTCAAGGCTATAGAAAGGGTAAAGAAATACAGGCAGGGGAGGGACAATTCCAGGGTTGAATCTGCTCTGGCAAAGGTAAAGGAGGCAGCTATTGCCATAGATAGAGATTGGCCCAGATCCTGTGGAGTACTCATGCCTGCCTTAATTGAGGCTGCCAGGTGTGAGGCCACTGCCGGGGAGATGCACCGTATCCTTAGAGATATTTTTGGATTTGGCTATTATTCAGGTTAACTGCTACGTTGTTATGGTGTAACTATTCAGGCACAAAGAGACAAAGGCACATAGGCACAAAGTTCTAGGAATACGATCGGAATGTAGGACACAACCTATCCAAATACCGTTTTTGTAAACATCTTATGGGAAGTTAAGCAGCTCATTCTCTTCAGTTCTCTCGACTTTGTGCCTTTGGTGCTCTGTGCCTTTGTGCCTACCTGAATAGTTACGTTATGGAGGTCCTCAATGGAACATAATAGTTTAGAAAACCAGGCTGATGATACCTGGCTACCGAGTATGTGTGGCATGTGTATGAATTCGTGCGGCATACTGGTTCATCGTATAGATGGGAAGGTAGTAAAGATCGAGGGGAATCCAGAATGTCCCAATAGCCGGGGGCGACTGTGTCCCAAAGGGCAAGCGGGCATGATGCTCCTTTACGATCCCCACCGCTTAAAAACCCCGATGAAGCGGACAAACCCGCAAAAGGGTATTGGTATAGACCCTCAGTGGGTAGAGATCAGTTGGGAAGAGGCCCTTGATACCATAGCAGAGAAGCTCAAGCAGATAAGGAGCGAAGACCCCAGAAAAGTCATTTATGCCTATAATGTTTGTAATATCGCTAAGACTTTCTTTACTATGGCCTGGGCGGGGGCCTTTGGTACCCTAAACACTTATACCTCCGCTGGAATCCATTGTGGTATGCCGGGCCACCTATTCCGGGGATTAATGAGCGGTTCATGGTGGCATACTCCGGACTACAAATTTACCAACTATTTAATATCGGTAGGGTCAGGCGATGGCACTCATTCAGGGTATGCCTTTACTTCTTTTGCACAACAATTTGCCGAGGCCAGGGCGAGGGGGATGAAGGTTATTGCCTTTGATCCATTATTGAGCCCTACCGCGGAAAAGGCCGATGAATGGGTACCAGTGAGGCCCGGTACCGATGGGGCATGGGCATTGGCCATGCTCAATGTAATCCTGAATGAGTTGGGTCAGTACGATAAAAAATATATCAAAGAACATACTAACGGCCCCTACCTGATCGGACCAGATGGCCATTATGTGAGAGACAAACAGACTAATAAACCAATGGTGTGGGACTTAACGGAAGAGTGTGCTAAGCCTTTTGATGACCCCAACATAAGCGATTATGCCATTTTGGGTTCTTATAATGTCAATGGAGTAATATCTAAACCGGGCTTCCAGTTATTGAAAGACTGGGTCAAGAAGTATACCCCAGAGGAAGCAGAAAAGATAACTACTATACCAGCCAATACCATACGCCGCATAGCCAGCGAATATGTGAATGCTGCTAGGATAGGAAGCACTATAGTTATTGATGGTCATGAGCTACCTTATAGGCCCGCCTGTGTCCGAACATTCAAAGGACCAGACGGCCATAAGCACGCCACCCTTTCCGCCATGGCCTTAGAACTCTTAAACGAAGTTGTAGGGAATCCGGGTGCCGTAGGAGGCATCCTGGGAAATGCCTCCCGATGGTTCGGCTATCCTCAAACCAGTTTGCCTGCCTGGGA
>MHDQ01000286.1:6174-6965 GCA_001803565.1 Nitrospinae bacterium RIFCSPLOWO2_12_FULL_45_22
CTTAAGCGAGTTTTTCCCTTACCTGGGGATGTCGTGGATAACCCCCATAGTCGTTGGAGAAGAGGAAAAGTGGGGGATACCCTACCAGGCAGAGATGCTCATTAACGGTGGTACTAACATAGCCATGGCCTTAGGAAATCCGGGGACAATGGTCGAGGCCTTCAAGAAAATACCCTTCATTGTACATTTCGCCTTGCACCTGGATGAATCAGCCGAGGCCTTTGCTGATATAGTTTTGCCCGATACCTGTTACCTGGAAGAGCTTATGTATCTCCCTTATACCTGGGTTATGGGCGGGATGTGTACCGGGGGAATGGCAGAACCGGATTGGGGACTTTATATAAGACAACCCATAGTAGACCCACCACCCGGTATCATGTCCCAGGCAGTCGTATTAATGGATCTGGCAGAGAGAGTCGGGTTTCTGCCGGATTTGTACGCATTAATAAATATCTTCCTGGGGCTTAAGGAACCTTATACCCTCAACCCTGAGAGAGAATATACCATTGAAGATATAGTGGATAGACAGTGCAAGAGCCTTTTCGGTGAGCAGCATGGCCTGGACTGGTTCAGGAAGCATGGAGTGATGTCATGGCCTAAAAAGGTGGAAGAGATTTATTGGAAGAATTTTATCAAGGTGCGGGTGCCTATTTACTTCGAGAATATATTGACCATAGGCCATCAGATAAAAAAGACAGCGGAAGATTTGGGCTGGCAATGGGATACCTCGGACCATCAACCCTTACCGGATTGGAAGCCCTGTCCTTCCTACCTATTAAAAGACCCGGGAT
>MHDQ01000287.1:0-6993 GCA_001803565.1 Nitrospinae bacterium RIFCSPLOWO2_12_FULL_45_22
ATAAACAGCTCCAGGGCAAGGTTGGGAAACGGCAGGTAAAGGACCCCAGACTGGGCCTGACCAGTAATCTGGGTGGTGAGCCCCCAGGCTGCTGTGTCAGCACTATTATAGTGGGGTTATAGAATGATAGAAGGTGCTCGCTGTATGGTGAAGATCAAGCGATTGAAGCCGGCGGCTCAGATCCCACGATATGAATATCCAGATGATTCGGGGGCAGATATCTATGCCATAGAAGAGTGTACGTTACAGCCGTTAGAAAGAAAGGCCATCCCTACAGGGCTCTGTGCCGAAGTGCCGGTGGGCTTTGAGTTGCAAGTCCGGCCAAAGAGTGGGTTGGCGTTAGAGAGCGGGATAACTGTCCTGAACACTCCAGGGACTATTGATTCTGGCTACCGTGGAGAGATAAAAGTTATATTGATAAATTTGGGCTCTGAGTCGTATCAGATAAGAAAGGGTCAGAAAATTGCCCAACTGGTGGCCGCTCCTGTTGTCCGTGTTGACTTTAGAGAAGTAGAGAGATTGTCTGAATCAGGGCGGGGCATAGGAGGGTTCGGCTCTACCAGTGGAGGGTAATATCAGGAGTAACAGTTCACGGGGTTCAATTAACAGGGCTCAGGTAAAGACTTTAAATTTTGTATAGTTATAGATAGTTGTAACTAGCGCGAAGGTTTAATAGCCCGGAGAGGTCTTTGAGTAAAAGCATGTCTGACAACTGATCCCTGATCCCGGTGAACTGTTACTGTCAAAATATATTTTTTTCTTTTATTAATGTCCCATGGGTGAATCTTTCTGGGCTTAAAGGAGAGATATCCAGGGTAGAGGTCTGGCCGTCTACGACTAGCTCAGCGATGAGCTGCCCGGTAATAGGGGCATGCATGAACCCATGGCCACTGAAACCCACGGCACAGATAAACCCTTCTACCCCAGGAACTGGGCCTAAGATGGCATGATTATCGGGTGTGATACTCCGCAGGCCAGCCCAACCCCCTACAATGGGGACTTCTTCAAAACCGGGAAGACGGTGAATAACGGTAGGGGCCACCTGAGATAATGAGTTCCAATCCAAATTCTTATTAAAGCTGCTCTCTTCCTCGATCTTTTTGCATAACAGGAACCTATCTCCCTCTTGCTTGAAATAGAACTCCGCCTCCAGGTCAACTACCAGGGGCAACGAGTTGGGATAAGCCCCTGGTGGCTGGGCGATAAATACCTGTCGGCGATAAGGGGCTACCGGTAGCTCAATCCCTACCATCCTGCTTACTCTGGCGGCATAAGGCCCCGCAGCATTGATTACTAATGGAGTTGATAGCCGGCCGCTATTAGTTACTACTCCCCTGACTTTCCCCCTTTTTACCTCAATACCAATCACTTCTTTTTCGGTAAAGACCTTTACCCCTAGCTGCCTGGCTGCCCTGACATATCCCTGGGTAACCAGATAAGGGTCGGCTGAACCATCCTGCCGGCAAAAGGATGCCCCCAAGAGGTCTTCAGTATTTATTATCGGGACTAACTCCTGCGTCTGCTCCGGGGTAAGCATTTCGGTCTTTACCTGGAGACGACGCTGCAGTGCTACTCTTTCTTCTAATGCCTTTAATTCCTGTGGTGATGTGGCCAGGAATAAGTACCCATGTCCTTTATAGTCAATAGGGGTGCCGATCTCATCCTCGAAGACCTGGAACTTACGACTACTTTCCCGGGATAGCCGAATATTGATCTCCGTAGAGAATTGGTGCCGGATACCGCCTACACAATCACCGGTAGATTCCGAGCCCAGGAGGGGATTCTTTTCCAGCAGATATATTCCGACTACCCCTTTTCTAGCTAAGTGGTAGGCAATACTGCAACCCACTACCCCACCACCAATAATTACTACCTCTGCCGTATCCATCAGACTTTGTATCTTTCGGCAGGGCAAGGCCCTGCAGCTACAATCCCAATACCTGTAGCCGCAGCGTCTTACGCTGCTTAGCCGCTACTAGCCCAACTGAATCAAGGCATCAACGGCCTTGACCCCTTTGCCCTCTTCCAGGACTATCAAGGGGTTAATATCTACTGCCAGGACCAGGTCACTTAGGTCACGAGCCAACTGCGATAGCTTCCAGATTACCTCTACCGTGGCCTTAATATCACCTTTCGGTCTACCCCTGGCCCCAGCCAATATCTCGTAACCTCTGATCTCCTGGACCATCTCGTGTGCCTCATCCCGACCTATCGGTACCACCCTTAACGATACATCCTTCAATATCTCTGTATATATCCCTCCCAAACCAAACAGCACCGTGGGACCAAAGGATGCATCCCGGGCTATTCCCACTATAATCTCTGTACCACCCAGAATCATTTCTTGAATCAATACCCCTTTTATCTCTACCTGGGTATGGTATGCCCGGGCCTTCTTTAAGAGCGGCTGATAATACTGTTCCAACTCTCTCTCATTGGCCACATTCAGTTGGATAACCTGGGCTTCGGTCTTATGAGGAATCTGGGGGGATATAACCTTCATAGCTACCGGGTAGCCAATGTCTTTCGCCAGTTGCCTGGCCTCATCCAGCGAATTAGCCAGCCCTTCGCGGGTCATTGGGATATCATATTTAGCCAGTAGGGACTTGCTCTCCTCTTCAGTCAGGACCCCTCTTTTCGCCTTGAGCCCTTCTCGCACTAATTCTAGGTCTACCGGAGAAAATATTTCTTCCGGTTTTCGCTCCTTTTGAGACTTCTCCCCTTCCCACTTTTCTTTAAAGCGGGCATAATCAGCTACCGCTTTTATAGACCTCAGACACTCATAGAAACGTCTGAAAATCGGCAGCGGGCCCTTTTCGGCTGGCTTTATACAGTCATCAGTCATGCTACCGCCAGTAACCATACCGATTATAGGTTTTTTTGCTATGGGCAGCAGTTCCCCGATGGACTCCAGTATCCCTTTACCTAAATTGCCGAATATATTGGTAAAGATCAACAACAAAGCATCTATATTGTCATCCTGAAGGAGGAGATCCAGGCATTTCTTATAGAGTTTCGGGTCGGATGCGACTTGACCTGTGAGGTCTAAGGGGTTTTGGGGGGTACCAAAGGTTTGTAACTTCCCTATCTCTTCCTGGATGGGGGGTGTGAGGTGGGGAATCCTTATCCCCACAAAGGCACAATTATCGGCCATAACCGCTGCGGAGCCACCCGAGGTGGTCATGATTCCCAGCCGATCTCCTTTTGGTAGCTTAGTTTTTGCTAATATTTTTATTATTCCTACCAGATCATCATAGCTCTGGGCCATTATGACCCCTTTTTGTTTAAGGGCTGCTTTGTATACCTGACTGGAACCCGCTAAGGCGCCGGTATGGGCCAGGATAGCACGGGCACCCTCCTCTGAGTTGCCTGCCCGCAGGATAACCAAAATTTTCTTCAATGCTATGGCTTGATCGGCCAGCGCCAGGAATCTTTTAGGATTTTTGAAGCTCTCAATGAAAGCCCCTATAATGTCTATATTAGGATCATGCAGCAGGTATTCCAGGAAGTCGCACACCTCTAAATCGACCTCATTCCCGGTAGAGATAAGGTAACTTGAGCCTACACCTTTATCCAGGAGCCTGTTTACTAGCGAAATGGCCAGGGAACCGCTCTGGGCAATCACACCTACCCTTCCTGGGATCAAGTTTAGATCATGCACCGGGGCAAAGGTGGCAAAGATTCCATCAGACAAATTAACTATCCCGAGACAGTTAGGGCCCATGACCCTT
This sequence comes from Nitrospinae bacterium RIFCSPLOWO2_12_FULL_45_22, assembly GCA_001803565.1. Lineage (GTDB taxonomy): Bacteria > 2-12-FULL-45-22 > 2-12-FULL-45-22 > 2-12-FULL-45-22 > 2-12-FULL-45-22 > 2-12-FULL-45-22. Next base: position 3,732 of record MHDQ01000287.1, read on the forward strand.
ATCCCGGTACGACACACAATCTCTCTTATCGTTTCCTGTCTGTTTAGCCCATCATTTCCCACTTCCGCGAAGCCCCCAGCGCCAATAATAGCTGCCTTTACCCCGCATCTGCCACACTCTTCCAAAACCTCGATGACCCGCCCATAAGAGAGGAGGATAAAGGCCAGATCAAGGTCTTTTATCGGGATATCTGAGACTGAGGGGTAGCATCGTAAGCCCCATACTTCTTCATATTTAGGATTTATAGGGAAGATCTTACCCGGGTAACCACTCTTTTGTAAAAGATGCAGCGGCATATTCACAATTAAATTCCCTGAGTCAGGCGAACAGCCATAGATAGCTATAGATTTTGGCCGGAATATGGCCTCCAGGTGGTGGGGGATTAGATACGTCTTGTCCATTTATTGTCCCTCCTAATTATGGGGTATGAAATTAGTAACCGTTTACCGCAGAGCACGCAGAGAAAACAGAGTTAAAAGGCAAAGCGCAAAGCTAAGGAATTATTCCTAAGTGCATCATTTCATAAATACAGTTACGTATTATGCCTATTTTTTGCCTTCTTTTTTATTAGGAAACCAAGAGGCCAGGAAATTAACCCCGTCTAAGCGGCGGTTAACATCCCCTATTTTTAACCTCTCCTGTATTCCTGGTTTCTTTATCATAAGCGCTTTCTCTCAAATACGTCACCGTAATTATGGATTAGAGCACTTAGCTTTACATTAGCTTTACATTAGCTTTACCTTTTGCCCTTTGTCCTTTTAGCTTCCTTATATGTCTCATCCCGGCGTTCTCGGCGGTAAGATATTATGCTTAATTTAAAAACTTCTTGACCTGTTGTCAAACAACTTGCCTACTATTGTCATTCCTTGGCAGGGGCCATGGGGGTCATAAGGACATCTTTTGTAAGATGAGGTCCTGGAAGGCTTCCTGATCCGTTATTAATTCCATGCTGAGCTTGAGGTACCAGAGGGGGAAGTCCAACGGTTGATAAGGAATGAGCCTTACGTAGTCTTTTTGTGTAGTCAAGACCATATCGGCTGATAAAGCCTTACTGTCTTGAGCGATCTCCTTTAATTGGGAGATTCTATACCTATGATGGTCTTTAAAAGCCTTAAAGAGAACCAGATTACCACCCAGCTCCTGAATCAACCCTTTGAAAGAGTCAGGGTTAGCTATACCACAGAAGGCCAGGACTTTTTTATCCTTTAAATATTCAACGTCTTTATCTTCGCCTGTCAAGGTATTTATTAGTCTTTGCCCTTGTTGGTGGCTCTGGAATACCGGGATAGATAGCCCAAGCGTCTGGTAGTGATAAAAGATTTCTGGATTAGGTTCTCTCTGAACCCGGGTCAGGAGCAGGGCATGAGCCCTTCGGATGCTATTTACCGATTCCCTTAGCAAGCCCCGGGGTAAGACCTTATGGTTGCCAAAGGGCCTGGAGGCATCCAGTAAGAGGATGTTTAAATCCCTTGCTAGAGCCAGGTGCTGAAAACCATCATCCAGGATAACTAAATCAATAGCAAAATTTTGCCAGGCATATTCTCCAAGCCTATACCGGTCTTTGCCAACCAGCACCGGGGTATTTTTTAAGTTCCGGGCCAGTAAATAGGGTTCATCCCCCGCTTGCCCTGGCTCCGCCAATATCTTTTCACCGTCAGAGACGACCACAACTTTTTTACGACCCTGTCTCTTATAACCCCGGCTCAGGACTGCTACCTTAAAGCCCTGGTTTTGTAAAAACCTTACTAATAGCTCCACTACTGGCGTCTTGCCCGTACCACCACTGGTTATATTGCCTACACTGATAACTTTGCAAGGTAGCTTCCGGGTCCTCATTATGCCCGTTGCATAAAGTTTTACCCGCAGTGCCTGAATTAGTTGATATAGTATGGAGATCAGCTCCAAGGGGAAAAGTATAATATCCCATGGCCGGCCAACTTCTTCCCTCAACGGGCGCCACTGCCCCACTCTACCAATCATAGAGATACCCTCCAAGGGCTTTATTCTCGTGTTATCTTAAATGAAAATTACTATACGCTCAAAATAAACGGTTGTCATTTCGTTCTACCTGGATTTAGCTCCCACCGTTCGACCTACTTCGTAATGCGGGTCGCCTTTTCGATCATCCAAATTGTGCAGACCGGTAGACTAACCCCAAGCCAACCATTTAGATTTATCGTTCCTTTTCCGTGAAGCCAGCAAATACTTTGTCAGCTTCTCATGAGAAATAAGTGTATTTTCCGGCAGCTTCATTTATTTCTTCACCACGGTAACGATAGAACTCACCAGCCTGCGGGTAAGAGGCACAACCCGTGCAAACCAAAGACATAGAACGAAGCCAGGAACTCTCGATTCAACACTAGGGTAAGCAGGTCTGGTGCAGTGAATTGTTATGCCTTTTTTATAGATTAAGCTCTTTAGCAACCGTATCAAGAGGAGCAGTAGGCAGATCCTTTGATTCTTCTTTTTCTTTTCTAAGCTCTTTTATATCTTCAAAATCTTCTAATGCCTCTTCGATTTGCAAAAACTCCTCCTCACATTCTATACTCTGGGGTATGATTGGTCAATTTCTTTACGTCTCCCTGAAGATTATCTTCAAGAAGCTTCAGCTTTTCAACTATCCTTTTTCCATCCTGACGCAAACGCGCCAGCGTTTAGCGGTCAGGTGGAGCGTCATGTTCGGCTATACGTTCTCTTGAATCTTTTATAGCCTCAAGAATATCCTTAGTGGTTGCTTTGGTTTTTATGCCAGGGATATCAAAAGGAGATTTTGGATTTTTTTTAAAGACAATTGCAAATGTTTCTCCACCTCGCCTTTTTATTATCACTTCTTCCTCACGTGCGATATTAAGAACCTCAGCGAACCGCTGTCTTGCTTCGGAATATGTATAGACTTTCATAATATTTACTCCATAACTTGAATGCCAATTTTCTGGGCAATTTCTTTCATCCGCCGATCAAGAGTCAATAATGGGCTGCGCAAGTTAAGAGCACATTCCAAAAAATAGGCATCGTATGCATATATGTTACACTCAGTTGCAATATTTAAAGCCGCTCGTATATCGATCCGCCTTAATTCAACCGGTATATGCTGAACCATATCCCAGGCGAAAACGACCTCATCAGTCTTCAACGCATTTTTTTTCATCATCGTCGTTAAGGCGTTACCAATTTCAAAAGGCAATACTTCGGGTGCTACCAGATCGTATCCTTCGGTAAGGCGTATTATCATATCCTTTTCGGGCTCATTTAAAGCTACAGC
>MHDQ01000287.1:7004-29101 GCA_001803565.1 Nitrospinae bacterium RIFCSPLOWO2_12_FULL_45_22
GCAATAAAAGTATTTGTGTCAGCAATAACTTTCATATGTACAATTGTGCTTTAGAATTTAATTTTTGTCAAGCCGAACGGCTCGGATGAGGGGCGCGCGCTTTTTGCGCGTCCCTCTCGAGCCGTTAGTTATGTGTTCTTTTCATTCCGTGATCGCCCCTCTCAAAATACTTTTGAATAAATCGCTCCATGTTAACCAGCCCATATTGGCTGCAACGGTCTGAATAGGTGGAATATCTATTCCTTCAAGTGCTTTCCTCAGAGGACTTAAACTGTAGTTTCTTCCAAACTTATAGTAATTGGATAGCCAAGCGCTTTTCCATTTATCATCAAATCCTTTTTGTACTGGTGCAAGCGCTTCAGATTTATTTTTTCTTTTAGTCAGTTTCTCAAGCGGTGCTATATCAAGAAAGATAAAAAAGAATTCCCTTGTGTCGTTCAAGGGAGAATCAAGACCGATTCGTAGTTTTCTGGCAATTTGATCATGTGGCTTAGTCGGTAGCGACGCCATACTCATTGGGCTGTATAATTTTGCTTCAATGAATATCAATTTTCCCGGTAATTCTATGCTCGCATCTACTTCGGTTGATTCCTTTGTGGAAGAACCGGTATATTGTTTGCCAATATAAATTTGGATTTCATTTTCTTTAAATTTGCCATCCTTGAACAAGAATTTGTTCTGTCCTTGGTACGCGTCCTCAAATATTTCATCCAATACAGATACTTTCTTCTTTATAGGTAAGCTGTATAGCACATCGAAACAGGACCATGTTAATGCATCCTCGCTGTGAGAATTGAACCCATTATTCCACTTGTGCTGCATTCCTTTATAGTCTTGTTTGAGAAAGGCTTCCAAAGCTTTTTCTCTGCCAGGCAAAATTACATGGTTACGTCGATAGTCTTTATAGATCATTGGCTATTCCGCTTTTGCCGATAGCTTTGACGTAACCATCTTTCCCTAAAAAAGAGCAAGAAAAGGGTTGACTCATTTGGTAAACCCCAGTATATTACCCATCATGAAACGAACAAAGCATCCCATCATCGTCAACGAGGACCTGGACATGCACCAGTTTGGACAACACCTGAGGGCTATCCGTATTGGGTGCGGCTTGACCCAAGCCGCAGTCTCGAAACAACTGAATGTCTCTAAGGGATATATTTCCCGCCTTGAGGGAGGCAAGGCTCGCCCGTCGGAATCGGCGGTTCGGCGACTTGCCGAGGCATGTGGGACTGATCCTGGTTCTCTCCTGATCCTGGCAGGTTACTTGCCTGGAGACATCCGAGATATTTTCAGGCAATACCCCACGAAAGCGCCAGCGGTCTTGCGAGAAACATTCCGGGACAATGGTTATGAGACGGAAGAAAGAACCGGAATTGCAGCGGCTGTCGCCGAACCACATGCGGTCTTTCAAGCAAATGAAGCAACCTACGATCTTGTCCAGGGAGATTGCTTCGAGTGGATGGAGCGCCATCAAGCCGATAGTATTCATGCCATTGTCACGGATCCGCCCTACGGCTTAAAGGAATACACGGACATTGAGAAATCCAAACTCAGGCGCGGCCGTGGGGGCGTTTGGCGAATCCCTCCTGCTATTGGTGGATGCGTCCGTCGTCCGCTGCCGAGGTTCACAGTTCTCAACAACGATGACAAACAAGAACTCGCAGAGTTTTTTCGGAAGTGGGGCGAGCGTGCATTTGCGGTTCTCGTTCCGGGGGGGCACGTGTTCATAGCCACCAACCCGCTTCTCTCTCAGTTGATTTACACAGCCCTCCTTGAAAGCGGATTCGAAAAGCGTGGCGAGATCATCCGCTTGGTTCAGACTCTTCGCGGCGGAGACCGTCCCAAGAATGCGCACGATGAGTTCAAAGACGTCACTGTCATGCCTCGATCCTGTTGGGAACCATGGGGTCTCTTCAGAAAACCTTGCGAGGGTCGAGTCCAGGACAACCTCCGTAAGTGGAAGACGGGGGGGCTTCGTAGGGTTGGCTTGGATCAACCGTTCTGCGATGTTATTAGAAGCTCTCCGACGCGCTCCATTGAGCGCGAGATTGCTCCACATCCGTCCCTCAAACCACAGGGGTTTATGCGCGAGATAGTGCGTGCGGCATTGCCCCTTGGGGAAGGTATCGTCCTTGACCCATTCATGGGCGGAGGTTCGACCGTTGCTGCCGCATTGGCAGTCGGCTACACAAGCATTGGAATCGAAAACGATCCACAGTTCTTCGCGATGGCAAAAGAGGCAATCCCGAGGCTGGCAGCTCTGGTGCCTAATGGGCAGCCCAAGGAGCGATCTTCCCGTATTTCGAGGGGCACCGCAAGCACCCAGCCGACCCTGTTTGATTGAAGTCAGTATCATGATCTAGCGCTTCATGCTCTCGGGTTTGCTAGGATGTCTCGGTGCCGCCCTATCCCGACACCGGGAAGGCGGTAGAGAAAGTTGCTCCGAAGCTTCTCAACTCCTGTCGCCGTTATAGATGCAGTGGGCGTCCTTCGAGATGCACCCTTCCGTCCTGAAAACGACCAATCCGTGCGCACGAGCTTGGCACACAGAATCTCAAGAAACGTCAGGGGAACAGTTTCACCATTATCCTGCTCCCCTATCCCGTAGCGAAACACCATCAGCCAGCAGTCCTCTGGATTATGGCCCTGCCAACCTCCACGTTGAATGGACGATTTGACTTCTATTCCCTCGTCACCTTTCAAGACAAGATTCGAAGAGTAATGGCCTTTGGGGAGAAGGTCGGGATGGCCCCCGACCTTCATGTTGGCCTCCAGCGTTTGTGACGCGCGAGCAATATTCTTCACCAGGAACTCCGAGATTATACCTGAGAGTGAGTTCCCGAGCAGGAGTTCTTCGAGAGGTCGAAACCCACCCTGAATAAGGAAGTCGTTGAGACCGTGGAATAGCCTATATGTCTCTGCGACACCCTTCTCAACCTCGATAACCTGCAAACCATATGGTAACTGAACGCGACGATTGACGTATGTAATATCAAGCTGAGTAGGTCGTGTCATGTCTGCTCCCTTATTCTGTCGCCGCGTTTTGGTCGGCTAAAGGTACGGCTAAGCGGTTGCAATGGAGCGTAGCGGAATTGCAATCCGACTTGATCCGATTGTTAGAAACAAATCATATATCAATTGGTTGCCAAATGAATTTATTCTTAAATTTTCCGGGTGCATATAAAAAACCGTCCAAAAAGCTTGTTACGTTATAATAGTACGTCTGGCTTTCAATATAAGAGTTCAAAATAGTCTCAAGTTGATTCCTGCCGAGGTCCCTCGAAAGTATTTGGGCTACTAACAGACGAATCTTGTCATGTTCAGAATGTAATAATTTGGTTGCGAGAGGAATTCTATCCTCCCGCGACAGTAAATGAATCTGTTCAGCAGCTATTTCGGAAATATTTTTGTCTTTTCCGTAAACCAAATCTTGAATCACTTTCAACTGATTGCCACTAAGTTTAATGGCTACAATTACGGCCTTTCTCTGGGTGTAACCATAAGTATCTTTAGCTAGATTGATGAGGCGTTCGATGTCTGTATGATCACCGTGTCTTTCAATTATTGAAATACAATCATCATTACCCCTCCCGTGCTTGAGATTCCCCATATACTGTCTTGCAAATTGAATATCAGCTTTATCATTTAACATTGACAGTCCTTTCAATGCCGCTTCTGTAAAAGAATCCTTAAGGAATTGTTCTATGCCTGGCTTATATTGCGCTAAAAGCAATGAAGCATTATCACCATATTCTGCCTTTAACTTGTCAATAGAATTCCTTTTGATATCTTCGAAGTTATTATTCAAATCTGATCTAATTTTTTCTGCCATAGTTGAAAAGTGCAAGATTAACAAAGCTTCATAAGCCTCTTTGCCGTACCCAGAATAAAAATCAACCATGTTTTCAAGTTCTTCTTGTGTCCGTCTCGAAAGAACCAACGGAATGATATCATCCTCTGTAACGTGAGGACTTGATAGACCTAGTAATGTCGGTCGCCCTTCTTTTGGCGTAGGAAATAGTTTAGAAATTTCACTGAGACTAAATTTTCTGCCGTTGTTAATTAACCAAATGAAGCCGATTTTTCTAACAAATGAATCAGTATCAGCGAGGATTTTTTCTGAAATATCAGCCGTCAATGCGCTTATTCTATCCGTAAAATAGCGATTGATTTTTGAGCAAGGATATTTTTAGTCCTGCTCTGAGCTTTTCTCTTACTCAGGTATTATTTTTATGTTAATTAACATTAATTACTGATTTGAAAGCCTCAATTATTATTAACCAGGCCAAATAGAGGCTATTTCTAGGCGGACTTCCCCTCTGCCTTCTCGAAGAAGGCCAATGATTATGAGATAGCTCCCTTAGACTAGGTAAATATCCTGGGCTATCCAGGTCGACATAGGGCAGAGATGTTCTCACGAATCTCTCTAAAGAGGTTATATTTCTCTAGGCCTGCAGCAATCTTAAGGATAATACTTCTGCCATGCTTAACCACCCGGGCGGCGGTTTCAAACAGCCTCCAGCGAAGGGTGGCTACGGTATGATACATCCACTCTGGGGGACAGCACAGGCGTTTAAAACCAATCAACACATTGTAAGCAATGCTGCCCAAGCGATACCATACCGCATTGGCATAGCTTTCCCCACAGGGCAGGGTCTCTAAGCCAAATCCGATCTTGGATTCTTTGATATAATTCTCTGCATTCCCCCGGCCATTATGCCACTCTAATACCTTCTCTGCATCCCATTTCTCGGGGAAGTTGCTAGCAACGGCATGATAACGCTCTTTGGGACCCTCTCCCCATAAACTTAACTGGAGTTCTCTCTCCTTTAGCACAATCAGGCGGAAGGCCTTCTTGGTATGCTCCATGCTGTGCACCGTCTCTGCTATCCAGGCGCCATCCCTATCCTTCATGGGTTTCCAATCCTCAGCCGTGATAGCCTCTATGGCTTTTTTAACCGCACTATCCTGATCTGCCGTAATGGTATATTCTATCTGATCCTCCTCGCAGTGATTTATAATCCCTGCCTGATAAGCAGCGCTGTCACTGCGGAATCTCTTAATCTTCTTGCCCTGAGGCATCCGCCTCTGGCATTCCTTCAGGGCCTCCAACAACCCCTTGGAAGGACTCTCATTGCCCTCCCGAAATTCCTCATAGATCTTTAGCCCGTTCTCTGCTAGATACCCCTCCAAAGGCATATAGCCCTTAAAGCCCTTATAGGTCATCTGGGCCTCTCTCTTGTTGGCCTCAATAGCCGTGGCATCTAAGTCCAAAGTGTATTCACTAAAAGGCTCCCGCCTCATCACTTGATGACAGTGGGCTATCTGAACCCTCTCCAATCCCTTAAGCCCTTTTGCTCTCTTAGCAGGATTCCCCATCCGGCGCAACCAGTCCCCCGTAGCCGATACCGAAGGAATTTCATACTTCAAGACCTTCTTCAATCCCTTATCCCCCTCCAATATCCGCAAATCCTCTATACACCTACCCCCTCCTAGCTGCATCAGGATTATGGGTTCGGCATAGACTACTGCCTTCCTGCCTCGCCCACTCCCAGGCTCGGGAAGCTCCCGCGCTAAAGCCCGGTGCAATCCAAGCCCATGCAGGTATTCTCCTACCAGGGCTAATCCCGCCCTGGGAGTTAATACCTCATCTGTCATCTCTAGCTTGAATGGCAAAACGGTTTGTTGTGTCATTTTCTTCTGAGCCCTCCTTGGTTTAGGGTTTCACCCGCATGGTGATGGTTTTTTAACCATTATACCTGGCTGAAACCCTTATTCCAAGGAGATTTTTCCATTTGAGGCTATTTTTAATCACTATTTTTAGGTTCTATTAAGGTAATCTGCTGCATATTCCCTGACACGGGGCGCTGCCTCAAATATTGCTGAAACAATCAAATCAACACTCACTTTGATGTCAAGGCTCTCCAGTGAGGCTTTATACACATTTGTTACTTCAGTTGACTTTTCTTTGAGAAGAATAAATGACTGTTCCGGTTCAAATAAATATAACAAGTCTATGTAAGTAGCCATAGCAACATTTCTTATATTTTCATTTTCATGAGTAAGTAGTGGTTCTAAAAGGGCTAGAAATGTTTTTTCTTGACAGTATTTTATTAGACTAATTGCCGCGATAATGATGTCATCGTCATCGTCCTCCAGTAGATCACTCATTATTTCTAGTGGAGGAGTAGTATTGGAATAATTCAAAGCCGCCAATGCACCTTTTCTGACTGCACCATTGCGATCATTTCGCGACAAGTAAAAAAGTATGTCTTCTATGTCGTTAACATCTTTACCAGAAAGCCAATACCATCCCGGTATAACACCAGAAAAATCACCAAAGTAGGTTCTCATTAGGAACGATTTTTCATTAAAGGATAAATTCCACTCATTTCTTTTTCGATATACTAAGTTAGTCTCATGTGTTCCGAAAAGTTCTCCTATATGTGATGAGGAAAAAAGGGCGCTGGCAGAAAGATAGGCACGAATACGTTCCCAGTAATCTATCTCTTCCTCATTACCATCTCCTAAACATTTTCCAATCTTAGTGAAAACGTCAATGAGTTCATCGTTCTTATTATCTCGATAATTCGCTTGTTCTAGTTTTGCATATGGAACAGCGTTGGAGGTAGGCGGCTCGGTTTCTAAATCGGAAGACGTTTTCTGGGAGCTATTATTAATATCTAACAAGTATGCACTTAGATCTTCAAAAGCTATATCCCTAAATGCACTTATGTCTTCAAATTCCTTAAATAAAAGCTCCTTGCCTTCTATAAGTTGCTTCTTGAAATGAATACATTTTTTTAGCTGTTCTCCTGGATCTTTGAATAGCTCTTCTTCAATTCGCTTGAAAAACATCCATATTTCTGGCTTGTCACCATTGATCCTCCTGCTACGAGCAATAGAAAATTCTTCTTCGAAGCCAGAACTATACTCACCGCTTTCCGTACCCCAGCGCTTCCATAGCATGCCAATAAATAAATCGCAATTTTCAACATCCTTGTTTATTAAGGTTTGCGGCCTAGAAAAGCCAGCTAGGGTATCTTCCCATCCCAATAGCTCTATTTGCCATCCAATGCGCTTTCCATATATTTTATTTAATCTTTCAACTACATCTCTTAGAGTTTTTCTCTCGTCACTCAAATCACTGGGAGATGCGACAAAAACTGATAAAATCTTCCGTTCCAAGCTATTGGTCCTTTCTTTCTATTGAGCAATTCTATTTTCTAACTACTAATTATATAGAAAAAAATTCTGCATTTTCCGGTAAAATGCAGAAAAATTTCTGTTATAATCCAAATATTATCGTTTTTTACAGAATTCTACCCTCATTATAAAAACTAAAGAGCTATCTGACAATGTCAATGATCTAATGGGCTTTTTATACTTATCCCGGGCTTATTTAACACATGGGTGTAAATCATAGTGGTTGAGACATCGCTATGACCCAGCAACTCTTACACCGTCCTGATGTCGTAGTTTGCCTCCAGTAGATGGGTGGCATAAAATCCCTGGTTAGGGATTATTTTTATTCAATAATTCTTTTATTAGCTCAAGATAGCGGGAGACGGCCCCCTGGTTAGCAAAGACCACTTGTTGGGCCTTTTCTCCTAGTTCTTCTATTTTCTGGGGCTGCTGCAACAGCTCCAGCATCTTATTGGCCAGTCCTTGACCATCCTGGATCTGGATACCACCACCGCTCTCTATCAGTATCCGGCCTATCTCTTCGAAATTAAATACCGAGGGGCCAAAAAAGACCGGCTTTTTGTGCACCGCTGGCTCCAGCAGGTTCTGGCCCCCGGTCGGGACTAGACTCCCACCTACAAAGACCAGGGTGCCTAAGGCATATAGAGAGGCTAATTCCCCTAAAGTATCCAATATAATGATGGGCTTTTGATCTTTCTGGGGCGCTGATCCCTCTGCCAAAAGCTTAGTCCGTCTGATGCTGCGCAAGCCCTTTCTTTTTATCAGCTCCTCTATCTCCTCCGCCCGTTCAATATGCCTGGGGGCTATTATCAAGACCAGTGATGGGTAGTGGAGCCTCAATTGCCCATACACTTCAACTATTATCTCTTCTTCACCACGATGGGTACTACCAGCGATAATTACCTGTTCCTGCCCGTTTAAGCTAAGGGATTGGCGCAGAGTATGTAATTCTTCTTTTGAAATGGCCGTTAAAGAAGTAGCCCGGTCAAATTTTACATTGCCCAGTACCATTACCCTTTCTGGTGGGGCCCCCAGTTGCTGGATACGGTAAGCATCTGCGTCTGTCTGCATCCCGAAAAGGTCTATCTGACTAAGGACATGCCGCATAAAAAATCTTACCCGCCGATAGCCTTTATAAGATTTGGGTGAGAGGCGGCCGTTGATAATAGCTGACGGGACACCTTTTTGGGCCAGGTAATGGAAAAAATTGGGCCAGAGCTCGGTCTCCATAGCCAGGAAGAGCCTGGGCTGGACGAAATCTATCACCCGCTTCACCGACCAGGGATAATCAAAAGGGAAAAAGATAAACTGATCTGCCCAGGGTATTTTCTCCTGGGCCGTGCGGTATCCGGTTACCGTTACGGTAGAGAGCAGGACTTTCAACTGGGGCCAGGTCTTCTTCACTTCTCTTACGATAGGCACCGCTGCTATTACTTCACCTACTGAGACGGCATGGAGCCAGACCCAATCTCCTGGTTCCCAATCAGACCGGATATGTTGGGGTAGGAGGCCAAGGCGCTCTTTAAGGCTGATCTGGTATTTAGCAGTAGTGCTTAGTTTATACAGGATAACTGGAAATCCTAAGCCTGTGCCTATATGGAGCAATAAATTATAGATGATAAAGCCTGGTTTCATATAGGTTCACAGCGTAAAGTGCAAGATGTAAAGCTATGGTATTATTACTTAGCTTTGCGCTTTTAGCTTTAAGTTTTACGCCTCTTATTAGATACCTACAATGGCAATATTTGCTTGATTGGCCTGATAGATCATCTTTGCCAGGTCAACGATCAGGGTCTTTCCCGCTTCTAAGGCCAGGACAGATGCCCTTCCTTCCTTCATGGTCTCTATGGTTTGGCTCCCTACGGTTGGTGCATCTAAAAGAAAATCCTGATGGGGTCGGCTAACCTTTACCACCACTGCATTGCCATTACTAAAGTGACATCCTCTCCTGATGGCTTCATCCGTTCCTTCAATAGCCTCTACCGCCAGTACCGTTCTATCCTTTACTACTATAGTCTGACCAATATCTAATCTGCCAATCTCTTTAGCGATCTGGAAGCCAAACTCCACATCCTGCCATTCTTTATTAGTAGGTCTTCGGCTGGTCAGTACCCCTTTCTTTGCTAAATAATCTTGCAGGAACAGGGTCTGATCAAGCAGTTTTAATCCGTCTTTACCCAGCTCTTCTTTGATGGCAGAAAAAAGGGATTCATCACTCCCACTCCTGATCCGCCCGAGAGATTTTAAGGCCCTCCAGTCGAAACTAAATTTATTAAAAATAATCCCTTTATCTACTTTGCCCAGGATAATTACATACTCAACCCCTTCCTGTTTTAAGGTATTTATAATCTTTTCTGCCTGGCCTACGCCATAATGATATACTTTTTGCGAAAAGGGTCTTAGCTCATCGCCTATCTGTTCAGTAAAGGCTATAGAGATTATTTCTATAGCCTTTTCTTTAGCAGCATTGGCAACTAAAACAGGTAATTTCCCTTTACCAGCAATCAGTCCCAGTTTCTTAATATCCATTATAACAATCCCCTGGGATAATCTTCTCCTCTTTCATCATATTTATAATTTTTAGGGCTATTTCTAAGGAATATAGTTCTTCCTCGACAGAGATATTCCTGGCAACCCCATTAGTAGCACAATCCAGCAAGTGCATAATTTCCAATTTTAAGGGGTTATCCTTATGGACAAAGATCCTTTCTACAAAGGATTCTTGTTTATAGCGCAGCTCTTTTCTGGTAAGGATATGCTCAGAGGCGGCATTTCGATGGATATGGATATCTTGATCGGTATAATTTAAGAAGAGATAAGCATCTCGCTGGGTGACGGCCAGGGTACGGATCTTATGCTGGGTTGCTCTACTAGCCGTTATACTGGCCAGGCAGCCATTCTCGAAGGCGATCTGGACATTAGCCAGGTCTTCATACCCAGAATAGAGGGAGTAACCCACTACATTTATTTTTTTTACTTTAGAATTAACTAAACTGAGGACAATATCCAGATCATGGATCATCAGATCCAGGATCACTCCCTCATCCTGTATCCTGGGGGTATAAGGCCCTAAGCGGCGGCTTTCTAAGAATATGGGTTGGTTAACCAGCCGCTTTAATTCTTGCACTGCCCCATTAAATCGCTCCACATGGCCAATATGGAGTATTGCACCATGTTTGTCGGCTATATGAAATAGTTCCCGGGCATGCTTCAGGTTTTGGGTAATAGGTTTTTCTAATAAAACATGAACGCCAGCTTCTAAGAAATCCTTAGCTACTTGATAGTGCTGAGGAGTAGGGACGGCAATGCTTACTATCTCTACCTTGCCTATTAGCTCATGGGCATGATGGTAAGGAGTGGTATTATACCGCTGGGCAATTTCATTGGCCCGGGCTTTATCAGTATCTGCTATCCCCACCAGGTCTACCTGGTGGAGCTCGGAATAGACCCCTACATGATACTGTCCCATGTGGCCTACACCTACTACCCCGGATTTAATAGCTGGCATAACCTCCTCCCTGGTCTTCATTATGGTCTCAGGAAAAATTGATAAAAACTATCAGATAAATACTCAGCCGTTAGAGGCTTATACCGGGGCTTACCTCTGCCCACGGATTTATCCTATTTTACCACAAAAACGTCCTCTACCCAAAAATTTTGTCAACCAGCAGCCAATATTTGCCTTGCCCATTCGGATAGCATCTGCTATAAAATAACCGTATCGAAATAGTATAATAGTCCATCTGTGCAAGAAAAGGAGATTTGGAGATTCTGGGGAGAGGAAGAAGACTGGATGAGTGAAGGGATTACACCAAGAGAGGAGGACTACTCCCGCTGGTATACAGATATTATTGCCGCAGCCGAGCTAGCCGATTATGCACCGGTAAAGGGCTGCATGGTCATCCGGCCTTATGGCTATGCCGTATGGGAAAATATACAGCGGGCCCTGGATCAGATGTTCAAAGAAACTGGACATCAGAATGCCTATTTCCCTTTGCTTATCCCAGAGAGCTTCCTGAAGAAAGAGGCTGAGCATGTAGAAGGCTTTGCCCCGCAGTGTGCCGTGGTGACCCATGGTGGCGGTAAAGAGCTAGAAGAACCCTTGGTCATAAGGCCTACCTCAGAGACCATTATCTGGAGCATGTTCCGTAAATGGATCATGTCTTACCGGGACTTGCCGATATTGATCAATCAATGGTGTAACGTAGTCCGGTGGGAGATGCGCACCCGGTTATTCTTGCGAACCAGCGAATTCCTCTGGCAAGAAGGCCATACGGCCCATGCCACTGCCGAAGAAGCCGAGCACGAAGCCCGGCAGATGCTAGGCATTTACCAGAAGTTTGCAGAAGAATATATGGCCTTACCTGTTATACCGGGCCAGAAATCAGAGCGGGAGAAGTTTGCTGGCGCTGTCCGTACTTATGGGATTGAGGCGATGATGCAGGACAGAAAAGCCCTCCAGGCAGGTACTTCGCATAATCTCGGCCAGAATTTCGCCCGGGCCTTTGATGTTACATTCCAAGATGAGAGTGGCAAGCAGGAATATGTCTGGGCCACT
Organism: Nitrospinae bacterium RIFCSPLOWO2_12_FULL_45_22; assembly: GCA_001803565.1. GTDB lineage: Bacteria > 2-12-FULL-45-22 > 2-12-FULL-45-22 > 2-12-FULL-45-22 > 2-12-FULL-45-22 > 2-12-FULL-45-22. Next base: position 18,769 of record MHDQ01000287.1, read on the forward strand.
AGTTGGGGAGTAAGTACCCGCCTAATCGGGGCCTTGATCATGGCCCATAGTGATGACCAGGGGCTGGTTATACCACCTCGGCTAGCCCCTATACCCGTAGTGATTATTCCTATATATCAAGGCCCAGAGCGGGAAATGGTACTAGCTAAGGCTCAACAGATAGCCCAGCAACTGAAGGATTGTTATCAGGTAAAGTTAGATGACCGAGATCAGTATCGCCCTGGTTGGAAGTTTAATGAATGGGAGAGGCGGGGTGTACCGCTACGGATAGAACTGGGGCCCAAAGACCTGGCCAAAGACCAGGTGGTGCTGGTCAGGAGAGATAATAATGCTAAAGAGGTAGTACCGATTGCCGCCTTGCAAGAACGAGTTAAAGGACTCCTCGAGGCCATACAGCATTCGTTGTACGACCGGGCTTTGCAGTTTCGAGAAAAATATAGTTTCTATATTGATGATTATGAAGAGTTTAAGAATACCCTGGACACCCCTGGCGGGTTTATTTATACCTTCTGGTGCGGCAGCTCCACCTGTGAGGAAAATATCCAGGAGGAAACCAAGGCTACCCTTCGCTGTATCCCCTTCCAGAACGAGGATGGAGAAGGGTGCTGCATTTATTGCAAGAAAAAGGCCCACGACCGCGTTATCTTCGCCCGCGCTTATTAAAAAATCTTTTTGCTATCTAACAGGAGGGTTACGGGCCCATCATTAAGTAATGTTACTTCCATCATGGCCTGGAACTGGCCAGAGGCGGTCTTAATACCTTCTTTTTGTATTTGGGCAATAAAATAGTGATAAAGCTCTTCGGCCCGGCCCGGTTCAGCGGCATCAGTAAAAGAAGGGCGCCGGCCCTTACGGCAATCGCCATAGAGAGTGAACTGGGAGATTATCAGGGCAGCGCCACCAATATCTTTTAGGGATAGGTTCATCTTCCCTTCATTATCGCTAAATACCCTAAGATGGACAAGCTTGGCCGCTAGATAATCGGCATCTTCTTCCCGATCATCCTTAGCAATACCTAAAAGTATTACCACCCCTTGCGGGATCTCTCCACACAGCTTTCCATCAACCGTTACCCTAGCCCATTTTACTCGCTGGATTACGCTCGCATAGCACTGCTTTATCGCTCACAGACCCAGCGATTCACCAATGAGCACAATCTCCAGGTCAGTGCTTCGAGGTTTCTTCTCAATGATTACCGTCACATTACACATGCTCTCGGGAGGTTTGCATTCAACGCATTGCCCTAATTCAACACAGGGGGTTTTATACCCCAGCCTCCGGGCATTCATAGGGGCGGCAATCTCTTTTATTCGCCTCCGGGCATCGGTAACATCTTTTACGATCTTGTTTGTACCGGCAACGACGAGTACTTTTTGGGGGCCAAAAAACATAGCCCCTACCCGGTTCCCACTGGCATCAATATTATAGATATGGCCATCTTCCGTCAGGGCATTGGTACCAGTAAGGAATATATCGGCGGTTAAGGCCTGACGTCTTAAATTATAGGCCTCTTCCCGGGATAATTTTTTAGAGGATGGATTTATGAGGTTGATTTGCAGGTTGCGCAATCCCTCAAAAAGGCCTATTTCTCCCAGGGTCAAAGAACCTCCAATACCGACGGTTGCATGTTGAGGGATCTGGCTCAGGATATATTCCCGGGCCTGTGATTTCTCAGGGAAATAGCGTACCTGAAAGCCATTTCCTTGCAATGCCTTAATGGTTCTCTCTACTTGCTTTTCCTTTAGCCATTCTTTCAATTCCTTCATTTTTTCTCTCCCTTCCCATATTTGTAACAGTTCACGGGGTTCAGTTAACAGAGATCAGGAAAAGACTTTAAATTTTGCATAGTTAGCGATATTTGGAGATTGCGCGAAGGATTAATAGCCCCTAGATGCCTTTGAGTAAAATCTTACCTGACCTGTCTGCCAAGGCACAGGCAGGCAACTGATCCCTGACCCCTGTGAACTGTTACCCATATTTTTCCCAAAGGTCTGGCCGTTGTTGCTTGATGAAAGGGATTACCCACTGGAACAGTTCCTTGTGTGCTGGATCAGACAGGGTTTTAAGCATAATTCCTAACTTATGTTCACTTAAATGGAGACCATATTCCAAGGCATATCTGATCTGGAGAACGATTAGCAGATGGGAGACTAGAACATCAGAATTCTTTTGACCCCGCAACCATTCCAGTATTGCCTGGCTCTCTTGCCGGTCACCAGTGCCCTTGAACCATTTCTGGGACTCCATGAGAGCTGAAGGGAAACCCTCCGGTCCCTTGAAGCTATGCAGGGTCATCTCCACACCCAGGGGCCAGGCAAAGGCATCCCCGCAGGGACTGGTATCTTTCTCTATCAGTGCATACAACCGATCTGCAATATTACTCACCATTATTTATCCTCACTCCCTTTCGTTAATAACCTTCCCCACCAATTTTTCTTACGGGGCATGTATCAGGGCTCTTGGTTGGGCAAAATTTGAAGTCTTTTCCTGAACCCTGTTACCTGAGAACCCCGTGAACTGTTACTTGATATCTTTGAGGCGTTTTTGGAGGTCTTCCTGGGCCCATTCAGGGATCATCCTATAGTAGTCGTCGGGTTTTGCCTTACTGAGTCCTTTATGGTTGGCCTTTATCAATGATATCGTTTCTGGTCGGGAGCGATATAGACTAACCAGTCCTTCTTTTTCTAATCCCAGGAGGGCTGTTTTTAAGCGCTCCTCATCTTCTATACCCAGTCTATACTTGAGGTCTTCTTTATCAGTAAAGAGACCAGGATGAGCCAGGTAGTCTTCGGCCAATAATTCCAAAATTGCCCTGGGCAAATCGGCTTTAGTTTCTTTCCCGGGCATCATTGATTTCCTTTCCTGTCTGAGATCTCGATACCGGTTAAGGGCCTGCCGCCAGATAAGTAATCGCTGAATCTGGTTACTGCCAGCCGATATTTCTCTTACTTTGGCATCGCGGAATGCCCGCTCTACTGGGTAGTATTTGGTATAGCCATCACCACCATGTAATTGTACTGCATGATGGGCCACCTTCATCATACATTCCGAGGCATAGAGCTTAGAGACCGAAGCCTCCAGCACCGGGTCTTCACCCTGGTCTATCAGATAAGCCGTGGAATAGATCATCGTTCGGGCCATAGTCCACATAGTTACCATATCCGCAATCATAAATTGTAGCCCTTGATTCTCATTAATAGGCCGGCCAAACTGGATACGGTGTGCGGTATATTCCAGAGTAGACTCGATAGCCGTCCTGGTAGGGCCCATCTGGCCGGCTGCCCCAATAACCCGCTCGGCATTGAGGGCACCGGTCATGACTTTCCAGCCCTCACCTTCTTGGGCCAGGAGGTTTTCTTTAGGCACCCGGACATTATCGAAATTTAATACCCCATTCAACACACCATCTAATCCACATAGTTCGTGGACCTTCTCAATAGTAAATCCGGGGGTATCAGCCTCCACAATGAATCCGGACAAATGCTTATATTTAGCCTTAGCCTCGGGCGAGAGGTCAGTGCGGCAATACACAGTATATAGGTCAGCTACTCCGGCATTGGATATGAAACGCTTCTTCCCATTAAGAATGTAACAGTCACCATCTCGATGAGCGCTGAGCTCCATAGATGCAGCATCAGAACCACTCTGGGGCTCAGTAAGGCAAACCGCTCCCAGGATCTCTCCCCGGGTGAGTTTGGCCAGGTATTTTTCTTTTAAGTATTCTGAGCCGAAGTGGGTAAGGGGTGATCCCAGTCCATAAACGGTTGTCCCGTAAAAGGTGATCATACCAAAACCTATCCGACCCAATTCTTCATTCACAATACACTTACCTACCGTACCATAGTCCTCTCCTGATCCCCCATATTTTTCCGGGAAGCCAATAGAAAATAGTCCTTTGTCAGCGACTTTCCTGGCTATCTTCCAGGGAAATTTGAGGCTCCTTTCATATTCTCTACTCAGTGGGAACAACTCTTCATCCACAAACTGCGCCAGGTCTTCTGCAAGCCGTTTCTGTTTCTCTGTCCACCAGGGGAACATCCGCGCACCATACATATTGCCTTCCTCCTATCATGATATTTTTACGCCTTTTTCGGGGTTTTCGTTGGAGCCCATTATAGCAAAAATGCCCTAAATGCAAAGATAATTTAAGGGTATAGGAATTTTCATTTTTTTGACAGGATTTACAGGATGAAACAGGATAAAGACAAAAGTCTCTAACCCTGCGGACTGGAAGCCTGTCGGGCCTTTTGGCCCGGAAGGATAAAAAATTGTAAATCCTGTTAATCCTGTCTAAAAAGTCCAGCCGAAGGCGGTTAATTTAAGGGTATAGGAATTTAAGCAGTGAGGGGTTAAAAAAGAGAAATTAACTCTTGCTATTAGAAGATAGCTCTGGTAAAATAAATCGTAATAGTTCAGCCCCTATCGAAAATGAATGTCATTCCGACCGAAGGGAGGAATCTTTATTTACCTCGGGTCTGGGAAAGATTTCTCGCTGTGCTCGAAATGACAAAGAAACTGAACTGTTACCATAAATTTTCAATAAGCTCAAAGAGGTTCTTTACAACAAGCTCTTCCCTGAAGGTGGGATGAGGCTTTGGAATATCGGGGTATACATTCTAGAGAAGGTATGTTTTCTGCTGGGTAATCTTGCGGAAGGTAACAAAAGGGTGGTTTAAGAGAGGGAAAATTATAAAGAATCATCTTTCTTTACGGGAAGAAAGAAGAGGCAGTTTATAAATAGACGGACCAGCAATTAAAAAAGACAGAATAGGATCAGCACTAAATCTCACTGAGGCATTACCCCATGAGGAGAAAGATTCTCAAGTGGATGTGAAGCGATCTATAATAACTCTTAATAAAAAGTTGATTAACCAAGGGTTATTTTCGTTACTGATGAGGAGAAAGTGGATTATCCTGGAGTGAATGCCTGGTTAGTTTCTGTCTTTTCCCCCCTAAATTTCTCTCTTAGGCCATAAGGCCATGATACCCATCCGATAAAGATCCTTCTCTATCCCTAACTTCCGTGAGGCAAAGTAAAACCCTGTTTACTGAAGGCTTGAAGAGGGTTAGTGACGGTGAGTAGTGTTCAGGTAAGGGAAACAGATATAGAATCTATTAAAGCCCGGATAAGAGAGGCTATCTTAGCCAAGCGGAACTCTCAGTCCTTCTCTGAATGTTTGGGGAAGAGCCATAAGATCAAAGAGAAACTATTTAGCTTGCCCGAGTTTAAAGAGAGCAGCAGGGTAGTATTTTATCTGGCCTTGCCCCAAGAGGTACAGACTAAAGATATGGCGAGAGAAGCGATAGGATTAGGTAAGAAGGTTATCTTGCCCCGTGTAGCTTCAACCGGTGATACCCTTGTGCTCTCTGAAGTTAGGGATATAGAGAGGGAGTTAGAGCCGGGTATGTTCGGCATATTAGAGCCAAAGGAGGGGTTTTATCGGCCCGTTACTCTGGCTGAAGCCGAGCTAATTATATTGCCTGGTATCGCCTTTGACCTTCAGGGCCATCGGATAGGTTTTGGCAAGGGTTTTTATGACAAATTATTAAGCCAGGCCAATGCCCCCATTTTTACTTTTGGGCTAGCCTTTGAGTTTCAACTTGTACCAGAGATACCTGTGGTGGGGCATGATGTAAAGATGTGTAAGATTATTACAGAAAAAAGGATTATCTCCTGCGATTAGAATATTCATAACCGCAGAGACGCGAAGGGCGCAAAGAAGATAATGGGTTATTGGGTCATTAGGTCATTGGGTGACTACGTTATTGCGCCATTACTTAATAACCTAATAACCCAATAACGTAATGACCTATTGGCGGTCTTTGCGCCTTTGCGGTGCATAATTTAGTCTAATACTAATGACTAGACATATAGGAGGTGAAACCTAAAAGTGGAAACCACTATGATCATTACCATAATTATAGCAACAATTTCTTTGCTTATAGGGGCAGTTTTTGGCTCTTGGGCAGGGAAGAAACTTATGGGAAAAAAGATGGGTAGAGTAGCGGATATTGCCCGCGAGACTATTGAGAAGGCCAAGAAGGAGGCCGAGACTAAGCGGAAGGAGCTGGCATTAGAGGCTAAAGAGAAATGGTATAAAGCCAAGACCGATTTCGAGGAAGAAACCAGAGAAAAACGACAGGAAGTGCAGAAGCTAGAAAAGAGATTAGCCCAAAAAGAAGAGAATATTGAGAGGAGGATGGGCTTCCTGGAGGCAAAAGAACGGGAAGTCCTTGGGAAGGAAAAGAAGCTCATGGGGCAGGTGGAGGAGCTAAATGCCAAAAAAACAAGAGTTGACCAGCTTATAGATGAAGAACTGAAAAAGCTGGAGGCTATTGCGGGGTTAAGTGCGGCGGAGGCTAAAGAGGAATTAAAACAAAAACTAAAAGGTGAGGCCAGAATAGAAGCAGCTAATATAGTAAAAAAGATCACAGAAGAAGCTAAAAGTGATGCCGAGAGCAAGGCCAAGGAGATATTAAGCCTGGCTATTCAACGCTGTGCGGCTGATCATATCACCGAGAGCGCTGTTACCGTTGTAGATCTACCTAGTGACGATATGAAGGGCAGGATTATTGGCCGCGAGGGCCGCAATATCAGGGCCTTAGAAATGGCTACCGGGATTGATTTGGTTATTGACGATACTCCAGAAGCCATTGTCCTTTCCGGCTTTGATCCCATAAGGCGGGAGATAGCCCGTATATCATTAGAGCGATTGATGGCCGATGGGAGGATACATCCCGGAAGGATTGAAGAAGTGGTAACCAAAGTAAAGAAGGATATGATCAATATTATAAAGGCTGAGGGGGAACAAGCTGCCCTGGAAGTGGCGGTAGATGGCCTGCATCCCGAAGAGATCAAGCTCTTAGGTAAATTACGATACCGTACCAGTTATTCCCAAAATGTCTTGCAACATTCTAAAGAAGTGGCTAATCTTTGTGGGATAATAGCCGCAGAACTGGGGGCAGATATTAAGCTTGCTAAGCGGGCCGGACTGTTGCATGATATTGGTAAAGCCGTTGATCATCAAACCGAAGGGACTCATACGCAGATAGGGATGGAGCTGGCCGCAAAATATAATGAACCCAAGATAATAGTTGATGCTATAGCCGCTCATCATGAAGATGTAGAAGCTACCTCTATAGAAGCAGTAATCCTTCAAGCAGCCGATGCCTTATCCGCGGCCCGGCCTGGTGCCCGGCGCGAGATGGTAGAGACCTATATAAAGCGATTGGAAAAACTGGAAAATATAGCCGATTCTTTCAATGGTGTAGAGAAGGCATTCGCTATTCGAGCAGGCCGGGAGATCAGGATTATTGTCCAACCAGAGAGGATAGGCGATGCCCAGATAGTCTACCTTTCCCAGGATATCGCGAAGAAGATTGAGGAAGAATTAACCTATCCCGGTGAGATTAAAGTTACCGTTATTAGAGAAACCCGATCTATCGAGTATGCCAGATAAGGTGGAGAGGTTACGGGTCTTATTTGTGGGTGATATTGTGGGCCGGGTGGGCCGGAGGATGATCAAGGAAAACCTCCCCTCAATTATTTCTGAGTACCAGATAGATTTTTGCCTGGCGAATGGCGAGAATGCCGCAGGCGGCCTGGGCATAACCCCTGAGATTGGCCAACAACTCTTAGCCACTGGTATCCATGTCCTTACTTCTGGTAATCATATCTGGAGCAAGAAAGAGGTAATGGAGTATATCGCCCGCGAGCACCGCCTCTTAAGACCCGCTAATTACCCACCGGAGGCGCCAGGAAGCGGTAGTATACTTACTGTCACACCCGGGGGTACCAAAATTGCCGTCATAAACCTCCTGGGCCGAATCTTTATAGACTATCTGGATTGCCCATTTAAGGCCGTGGAGCGAGAGATTGCCAGGGTAAAAGAGGAGACCCGGGTTATTATTGTTGATATGCATGCCGAGGCTACCTCAGAGAAAAGCGCTATGGGTTGGTATCTGGATGGGAGAGTAAGCGCCATGATAGGGACTCATACCCATATCCAAACCGCGGATGAAAAGATCCTTCCCCGGGGCACAGCTTTTATTAGCGATGCAGGGATGACCGGGCCAGCGGAGTCGGTCATAGGCATGGAGCGGGATATGGCTATTCATGGCTTAATTAGCCGGATACCTAAAAAGGTTGAGCCTGCTACAGGCCCCGGGCAGTTAGAAGCAGTCATAATTGATATAGACCCCTTGCCCGGGAAAGCCCTGAGTATACAACGATTACAGATCAAGGAAAGGAAACAAGATTAAATGAAAGAGCTAACCCTGGCCCAGGTCAGCCCGGCCTCGTCCATCTTGGTTAATTTTATACCGTTGATACTGATTGTCCTTATCTTTTATCTGCTGGTCTTTTTACCTCAGATAAAGAAGCAAAAGCGCCATAGGGAAATGATGAACAGCCTAAAGAAAGGGGATAAAGTAATTACTACAGGTGGCATTCATGGGATAGTATCTAAAGTAAAGGATGATATAGCAGTTCTCCAAATAGCGGAGAATGTGAGGATCGAGGTATCTAAGAGCGCTATTGCTCAAAGAACGGGAGGGAGTAGCGAATGAAAAAAGATATAATCCGCTGGAAGATCCCATTAATAATCCTGATAGTTGGCGCCGCCCTATTCTATTCCTTCCCACTGAAAGATAAAATCAAATTAGGTTTGGATTTACGTGGGGGGGTACATTTGGCTCTAGAAGTAGAAGCAGATAAGGCAGTAAGTAGTGCGGTAAAAAAATATGCCTCAGAAATAAGGGAGCTTATGAATAAGAAAGAGATTGATTACGATTCAGTAGCTAGCAGAGATAGTACCTTAATAATTAAGCTCTTTGATGACAAGGCTTTATCCGCTGCGAAAGATATCATGGCTGAATACGCTATCTTTCAGGCGCAGGGTTGGAACAAAGATACCCGGGAGCTAGCGTTTAGCTTAAAAGAAGCGGCTATAACCGAAATAGAAGGAAATGCCATAGACCAGGCCCTGGAGACCATACGCAGCCGCATAGACCAGTTTGGAGTAGCAGAACCCTCCATCCAGCGGGAAGGCAATAACCGGATCATTGTCCAACTCCCAGGCATAGAGGATCCTGAAAGGGCCATGAAACTCATTGGTAAAACCGCCCTGCTGGAGTTCAAATTGGTGGATGAAGAACATAACATACAGGAGGCACGGGAAGGAAAGATACCCCCGGGCAGTGAAATCCTTTACGAAAAAAAGGTAGATAAAGAGACGGGCGAGATTACCAAAACTCCTTATCTGTTGAAAAAAGAGGCCCTCCTTACCGGTGATTTTCTTACCGATGCCCATATAAGTATTGACACCCAGTATAACGAACCTTATGTCTCGATTAGTTTTAATAAGGCGGGCAGTAAGATATTTGCCCGCATTACGGAGCAGAATGTAGGTAAGAGACTGGCCATCATCCTGGACAATAATGTCTATTCTGACCCGGTCATAAGGGAAAAGATCCCTAGCGGAAAGGCCCAGATAACTGGTAATTTTACCGAGGAAGAAGCCCGTGATCTGGCTATTGTATTGCGGGCCGGGGCACTACCCGCACCGATAAAAGTTCAGGAAAACCGCACCGTCGGCCCTTCCCTCGGCCAGGACTCGATTAGCAAAGGATTTAAATCAGTAATTATTGGAGGCTTATTGGTCGTTGTTTTTATGGTAGTCTATTATCGGGTCTCGGGATTAGTAGCCAATATAGCCTTACTCTTAAACATCATCCTGCTCGGTGGGGTGCTGGCTTATTTCCGGGCTACCTTGACCCTGCCTGGCATTGCGGGTATTATCCTGACTATAGGCATGGCGGTAGATGCCAATATCTTGATCTTTGAAAGGATAAGGGAAGAATTGAGGCAAGGCAGGCCGGCGCGGGTAGCAATAGAGAACGGGTTTGCCAAGGCATTTTTGACCATTTTGGATGCTAACCTGACTACTATCATTGCTGCGATAATCCTTTTTCAATACGGTACTGGGCCGGTAAAGGGTTTTGCCATCACCTTAACCATTGGTATCCTGGCCAGCATGTTTACTGCTATCTTTGTCTGTCGGGTAATATTCGACCTACGCCTGGCCAGAAAAGGGATGAAAAAACTGAGTATTTGAAGCTGGTATATCGTTCAGAAATTAACGTTGCAGTGTTGTCATTTCGAGCGAAGCGAGAAATCTTTTTAAAACCAAAGGGTTATTAAGATCTCTCCCTTCGGTCGAGATGACATGCTAATTAAGAAACGCTCTACTAGTGTGACGTTTCATTAAAATGTTTGCAATGCGTAACCAAGTCTTTGCCACGAAGTCACAAAGACACAAAATTTCTAATTCAT
>MHDQ01000288.1 GCA_001803565.1 Nitrospinae bacterium RIFCSPLOWO2_12_FULL_45_22
AGTGTATGCCAGAGGTGATGAAGGGATAGGGAAGATAAGGGAGATAGGGTTCAGGAAAAGACTTTAAATTTTGTATAGTTATCGCTAGTTGTAAATAGCGCGAAGGTTTAATAGCCCGTAGAGGTATTTGGGGAAGAGCCTCCTGACAACTAATCCCTGACCCCGGTGAACTGTTACATGATGCCAACATTTTTTCAGAAATTGAAACCAATGTGGTATAATACGCTCCTAAGCTAAGAAAGGTGAGCCTTTTTGGCAGAGTAAGGCTCTGCTGCTACAATTAATAATAGATTTCTGAGAGAAAATAGCCACACCCAAGTCAATTTGATTGAAGGCTAAGGGAAAGGGGTAAAGGATGAAGGCATTGGTTATCGGCGGGACAGGACCTACAGGACCATATCTAGTCGAGGGATTAATTAAAAGGGGATATGATGTAACTATTTTCCATCGCGGTACTCATGAGATAGATCTACCTGAAGGGGTAGGGCATATCCACGGTGACCCGCATTTCCTGGAGACAATAGGAGAAGCTTTAGGCGAGCGGCAATTTGATCTGGTAATAGCTACCTATGGGCGGTTACGTTATATAGCTGAATTCATGAGATTCCGTACCCAAAGGTTTATTGGCATTGGTGGGGTAGGCTTATATAAAGGATATATGGATCCCAACCATAACCCCCCTGGGGGGCTGAAAATTCCGACCTCTGAGGATGACCCCCTGGTTACTGACCCTGAGCTTATGCATTTTTCTTATCTGATGTATGTAAGCGAACAAGCAGTTATGCAAGCTCATAATGAAGGTTGCTACAATGCCACCATATTTCGTTATCCGGCGGTCTATGGGCCAAGGCAAATAATACCTATAGAATGGAGTATTATTAGACGAATTATAGATGGTCGAAAACATATCATTATTCCAGATGGGGGCTTAACTATTGATACTAGAGGATATGCAGAGAATATGGCTCATGCAGTCCTGCTGGCTGTAGATAAGCCTGAGAAGGCCTCGGGCCAGATATATAATAGCGGTGATGAAGAGCTCTTTAGCCTTTATGAATGGATAATGCTGATTACCGAGATAATGGGCCATGAATGGGAGATAGTAAATATGCCCAGGGAAATTGCCTTGCCCTGCCAACATTTCCTGGGTCTTAGCTGCTCAACTCTGCATAAGGTCTTTGATATTACCAAAATAAAGAAAGAGCTTGGATACAAAGACCTGGTCCCTCCCAAGGAGGCATTAAGACAAACGGTAACGTGGTATTTAGAGAACAAGCCTGAGCCCGGAGGAGAGATAGAAAAAAGACTCAGGGACCCATTCGCTTATCAGGCTGAAGACCAGATTATTAAGGCATATAGAGAAGCCACCGACCGAATTTTACAGATCCCTTATCGGGTTGAGAATCCATATCATCCTTATGCCCATCCTAAAGAATCAAAGAGGGCAAGGGACCATCGTGAGAGATAATTAATAAAGGAATTATTTCCTGATTACATGGATGGCAGTGGCCTTGAAGGAGGCTACGACTTCTCGCCCGATATCTAGATGGAGGATTCCCAGGGATTTTTTAGTAATATAAGCAACCAGGGGGAAGCCACAGTCCAGGGTAACCTTACAGTAGGGGCCTATAAAGCCTATCTGGATAACCCTTCCTGGGAAGGTATTCCTGGCACTGGATGGCAAGGAGGCAAGGCCGCTTCCCAATAGCGTTACCTCTTCTGGCCGGATGCACAAGAATACCTCATCTCCTACCTGGGCTTCCCCTGCTACCTCAATCTTCTTCCCCTGTACATCTACCAAAAAGGTCTCATGATTAAAGACCATGACCCGCCCAGGGAGGATGCTCTCTATGCCAATGAAATTAGCCACCACTTCGTCTGCCGGATAGTTTATGACCCGTTCGGGTGAGCCTATCTGGATGATCCTCCCCTGGTGCATGACCCCTATCCTATGGGCTAGTTGTAGGGCCTCTGAACGGTCATGAGTCACAAAGACAGTGGTAATTTTAGTCTCGTGAACGATCCTCTCCATATCCCGGATAAGCCTCTCGCGGGTAGGTGGGTCCAGGCTAGCAAAGGGCTCATCCATAAATAGGATATTGGGATTCAGGACCAGGGCCCGGGTGAGAGTCACTCGTTGGGCCTCCCCGCCAGAAAGGGTTCGGGCAGCCCTTTTTGCCAGGTGGGCAATACCAAATTGATCCAGCCAGGTGAATACCCTCTGTTTCAGCTCACGCCCCCTGATCCCCCTTACTCTCAGGCCAGAGGCTACATTCTCATAGACACTGGTATCAAAAAGCAGGGGTTCTTGGAAGACTACGGCAAATCGCCTCCTGAGGTTTATCAGACCCTTCCCATAACTTATGGATTTTCCCTCAAATTTGATCTCCCCAGCAGAAGGGGTATAGAGCAGGGCCAGGGTAAGCAGAAGGGTAGTCTTGCCAGCACCGTTGGGGCCAACAAGGGCCAGGACCTCTTTATCCTCTACCCGTAAGTGCGGTATATCCAGGATCAAGGAATTGTCCCGTCTAACTTCGAGAGCTTTAGCCTCTAAAATGGGCTCGGCCATAAAATGCTTCTCTTTGCTGGATAATGGTTAAGGTGAAATTTATGCTATAGGCCAAGAGGAGCAGGAGGAGACCCAGGGCAATAGCGGTGTCAAAATTACCCTTACTCGTCTCCATCACTGTGGCGGTGGTAAGGACCCTGGTATGTCCTAATATATTACCACCCACCATAATCGAGGCGCCTATTTCAGATATTACCCCGCCAAACCCAGCCATCATTGCGGCTAAAAGGGGTAATCGGGCCTCTCGCAAGAGAAACCATCCCATCTGGAGTCTGCTTGCTCCCAGGGCCTTGATCTGTAAGAGGAGTTTGGGGTCCAGTTGCTGTATGGCAGCCAGAGAAAGCCCGGTTATAATAGGGGCGGCTATAATGGTCTGGGCAATAACCATAGCTGATGGGGTATAGAGAAGGTGAAGAACTGCCAGGGGCCCACCCCGCCAGAGCATGATAGTCACAAAAAGGCCCACTACCACCGGTGGTAAACCCATGCTGGTGTTTACCAGGCTTATGATTATACCCCGGCCGGGGAAGCGGGAAAGGGCCAAAACAGTCCCCAGCGGTATACCCAGCGCCAGGCTGATAAAGGTTGCCAAGCCGGAGACCTTCAAAGAGAGCAGGGTTATTCTCATTACCTCGTTGTCCATATGTATTAGTAGCCAAAAGGCCTTTTTTATCCCTTCCAGGATCAGGTCCATGTCTTCTGAATTCCTCCTTTTTACTATTTGCCCAGAGCCTCCTCCCTCTTCCCGGCATCGGGAAAAAATAGGGGCTGGCCAAATTTATCCTTCCCAAAACCCTCTATAATCCTCTGAGCCTCTTTAGATACCATAAATGCCCTAAAACTCTTTGCTCCATCACTATTGACCTTAGGCCATCTGGCAGGATTGACCTCTATTACATGATATATGTTCAGGAGGCTCTTATCCCCTTGTAGGAGGATGCTGAGGTAGAGGTTCTTTTTCAGGGCCAGGTAGGTTGCCCTATCTGTTAGGCAATACCCCCCTTTTTCTGAGGCTACAGCAAGGGTCTGGCCCATACCCAGGCCGGTCTGCTGATACCATTTTTCTGTTGAAGGATCAATACCAGCCAGTTTCCATAGAGACTTTTCTTTGGCATGGGTCCCAGAGTTATCTCCCCGGGAGAGAAATAATGCCTTTGCCTCTGATATGTGCTTAAAGGCCATCGGAGCGGATTTTAACCCCTTTATCCTGGCCGGATCTTTTGCCGGACCCACAATGATAAAGTCATTGTGCATAACCAGTCTGCGGTTGATACCAAGACCCTGGGCTAAAAATTTCTCCTCTGCCTCAGGGGAATGCACCAGAAGCACATCGGCTTCACCCCTCTCTCCCATGGCCATGGCCTGGCCTGAACCTACGGCAATGGTCTTTACCACATAGCCTGCCTCCTTCTCAAAGACCGGGATCAGGACATCTAGCAGGCCAGAATCCTGGGTACTGGTGGTGGTAGCCAGGATGATATCCTTTACCTTCTCTGCACTTAAAACCGGCCCAGATAATATTATGGATAATACTAATGCTATAAAAACCAGGATCTTTTTCTTCATCATACCCTCCCTTAAAAATTAAAAATCTACCTGGAATCTGCTAAGGATAAGGTCTTCCTGGTCATCACCTTTTAGATCGGAGAGGTTATCATCAAATTCATTCCGGACATAATTGAGGCTGACCCGGAACATATTGTGGGGATACCAGTTGGCACCCAGCGTGAAGGAATTTACCCTATCCGTACCCGTAGCAAACCCTTGCTTAAATATCCCCTGGTCTACGTCTAGGGATTCATACCTGGCGGCCAGTTCTAATGCCCCCCAGCCACCCCTGGCAGGGTTAAAGTTATGTTTGGGTTTGACCCGGCCAAATACCCCCTCTTTCAGGTTCTCTTTCTCACCGGTAAGAAACCAGCTCACACTGCCATACCAACCAGCTACATCCAGGTCATGTCGCTTGCCAGAAAACTCCAGATCAGCCCACTGGGTCCTCATCCATTCCCCTTTCAGGGATAATGGGCCCAGTAACCAGGCCAGTTCTGCGCCGGAACGTAACCGACGGCTGTCATTCCTGACCCCTTTTGTCCAGGTAACAATACCGGTTTCTGAGCCAGGTACTACCAGATTCCCCGGGGTACCTTCCTGGTTCCCCCAGGTAAAGGCGCCACCAAGCTGGAGCCCTTTCAGAAACGGCATCCCACTCTTTATAAAGGGGCGGAGATAGACCCTGCTAGCAACATCTTTATCATCATTCTCGTCCCTCTTTTTGTTCCGTCCATTGCCATTAAAAATCCCTACCCCATAACCCAGCATGCCATTAAATAGGTTGGCATGGAGCATTGCCCCAATATCGCGTCCCGGGGCAATATTGTTAGCGATGATGGAGCGTTCCACAAAATCTACGAACCTGAACGACGTGAGTTGCTCTAGACTAAATGGCTCTTTGTATTGTCCTAGCATTATCCTGGCAAAGGGCAGATGGGTAAGGTTGATATAACCATCAGTCAGGTTGGCATCTTTACCCTCCCCGAAATCTATCTCTGCCTTGAACTCAGTGTTTTTGAATAGCGTACCCGCTGCATTGATCCTGGCCCGTTTAATAGCAAAAGAGCTATCTTCTCGACCATTGTTATCCAGGCCCAGATAGTCCATGTGGGCCCTGCCACCGATAGTCATCTTAAAGGCATTATCCGGGGTAGCAACATGAAAACCATCCTTATAATAAGCTTTAAGGGCCCCGCTCTTCTTTTCTTTCTCTTTAACCCGTGCCAGGAGTTGATCTACTTCGGTCTGGGTAAGGATACCTTTGTCCTTCAGCAACATAATCAATTCTTCATCCGCACCATAACTAGCCATAGGATAAATACAGACAGAAATAAGTAAATAAGCCAATACCCTGCCAATTTTCTTCTTCATTTACCACCTCCATTGGTTTTGCTCTGTTCAGATTCATTCTTCCCAAACATTCCAGTTTATCGAAAACCAATATCCTTTTATCTCACCCCCTCTCCCAAATTATGGGGTGCAAGCTTTATCCCCTCTGGATTATTGTGCCGGAATCAGTAGTATCATAACCGCCTAATTCCTGTACCCTTTCCCGGAAATCCTTAGAGCCCAGCAGTGCCAGCAGGGATTGTATTTGGGGGGCAAAAAAATACTCTTCCGGGATCAGCAAGTCAAAGCGCTCTTTAGTAAGGGGAATAAAATCTAAACCTAGATAGCGAGCTACCGATAATACCCCTAAACCTGCATCGGCCTTACCCCGTAAGATTTCAATCCCCACTTCTAAATGGGTAGCTACTTCTTTCTGATATCCCACTACTTTGGCAGGCCCGATCTTCGAATCCTGCAAAAGGCTATCCAACAGCAGCCGGGTGCCAGAGCCCCCCTGGCGGTTGATGAACCTGGCTTTTTTGCGAACCGCATCCAGCAGGCCTCGAATTTTTAAGGGATTGCCCGGGCTGACCATAAGCCCCTGGTCCCGGTATACCAGGTTTACTAACACGAGTTTCTCCCCCTTAAGATAGGGGAGGTTATACTGGCCGGTTCTGGAGTCCAGCAGGTGTATGGCAGACAGATGGGCCCTGCCCTCTTTCAGGGCTTGTAACCCAGCCATACTACCAACATTACCGGAGACAATAATACTTTCGGGGAAACGCTGTCTCAATCTAGTCAGCAGGTAGTCCAGGCTTAAGTCATTACTGCCGAGGACAATCATATGATCGCTCAGAGAAGCAGGGGAAGGGGTAAGGGTCAGGTTCTCTTTGGCCTTGGTCTCTATCCATTCGTCAATAAGCCTCTTAGGGAAAAGCCACTTACCCGTTATCCGGGTCGCTGGTATCCTTCCTTTCTTAATGAGATGATAGACCTGTTTCTCATTAATATTCAGGTAGTTTGCTACCTCTTTGGTATCCAACAAATCTTTGGTCATCTCCTTGCCAGAAAGATGGGAGAATCTTCCAGGCCCTCCCCTGTCTATAGTTCAATAAAAGGTCAAAAAATATTCTACCGAAAAAAAAGATATATGTAAAGAAAAAAAATAACAAAAATAGACAAAAAATAACTTTTTATAACTTATGGCCCCATAAAAAAGGTAACCGTTCACCCATTTATTCCATCGTATTGTCATTCTGAGCGATAGCGAAGAATCTTTTTCTTTTAAGACCCCTCGCTCTGCTCAGGGTGACAGATCCAGTGAACGGTTACCTTTAGTTTACTATCTCCTTATATTAGATCTTTTCTTCATTCGTGCCATTAGTCTATTCGTGTAATTCGTGTCCCCTTTTTCAACCCACTACAAATTATTTCTGGCCTTCTCGAAAGGATGCGGAATGTAAGATAAATGATTATTCCAGAACACAGAGAGATTAAATCTTTGACATTGTTTAGAAATTTATATTATAATTAATTCCAAGATAATCCTGGCATCAGGGTTATTAAATCAAGGGATAGCTTAAAGTCTTATTAGATTGTTTTTGTTGGTTTTCCATTAACCCTCAAGGACCTTCTATAAAGTCTTTGAGGGTTTTTTATTTTCAGACCTTTTAAGGGAGGTAAGCAGATGGCAAAGACGTTGTATGTAGGGAATGTTTCTCCCCAAGCAAGTGAGAATGATTTATTAGAACTCTTCCAACAAGCTGGTCCAGTAGACTCTATCCGGGTACTAAAAGATCCCCATTCTGGTATATCAAGGGGGTTTGGTTTTGTGGAGATGGCTAACCAGGAAGATGCCCAAAGGGCAATTAGCATGTTCAACAATCATCGTTTAAAAGATAAAGAACTGATCGTCAATGAGGCCCGGCCTAGGCGTCCTGTTGACCGACCCGGTCGCAGCAGCGGTGGTGGTGGCCGGAGGGATTATTTTTCTGGGGGTGCCGGTCGCAGCAGCGGTGGTGGTGGTGGTGGCCGGAAGAGATACTAATAAACTACGGTTAATTGTAAATATCCCTCGGCCGGCAAGACTTTTACCTTCCCGGTTGACCATGAGAAATGCTGCGGAGAGCTACTCCCGAAGAATTGGCTGAAGGGTTTATTAGATAAAATAGGATATTGTGTGATATAGATAAGGGAGGAATAATGGGTAACCCATTAGAAGTCAAGGTATATGATGATCTGGAGAGGGCTTTAAGAAATCTTAAAAAGAAGGTTATCCAGGAAGGGGTCTTTAAGGAACTGAAAAAAAGGCGCTTCCACGAGAAACCCAGTGTAAAGCGAAAGAGGAAGAAGTTAGAGGCTTCCAGGAAACGGCCTTAGTAAGAAATAGATCATGATAGCTCTTGAACTATACCTTTTCTAGAAAGTACTCACCCAACTACCAACCTCTTAAACTCTTGTCGCAGAGAACGCAGAGAAAAATGACCTTTTTTACCTCTGCGGACTCTGCGTCTGTTGCGGTTAATTTCCACTTTTTCTGCACCTAAAAACCATCTCATATCCTGCCTCTATCCTTGCTAAAGGATAAAATTTTGGGACATGTCCAAATATATCCCGAATGGTTGACAGAGGGGTTGATTTAGTGGTACAATTTATTTTTTGGTAACACCTAAGGGGGACAATAGGGAGAGAATAATGGGGGGATTAGTCAGGTTTGGTGTTTCTATAGACTCAAAGCTACTGACCCTTTTTGATAAATTAATCGCCGAAAAGGGCTATACTAACCGCTCCGAAGCTATCCGGGATTTGATCCGAGACCTCCTGGTGGAGACTCGGTGGGAGAAAGGGGATGAAGAGGCTATTGGGATTATCAGTATTGTCTATAGTCACGAGGTAAGGGAGTTGATGGAAAAATTGGCGGATTTGCAGCACCAGAACTATGCCGCCATCGTCTCTACCTTACATCTCCACCTGGACCAGCATAACTGTCTGGAAGTCCTTATTGTAAAAGGGAAGAACCAAGAGATAAGAAAAATTTCTGATGGCCTCATTGCTACTAAAGGGGTAAGGCATGGTCGGCTGACCCTTGCTAGCACCGGTAAGGATCTGTACTGAATAAATAATAGAGAATTTGTGATTACCTGGCCACGAAGGGACACGAAAGGGGCACTAAAAAGAAACTCAGCCTCTTTGGTAATTGAACAGTCACAAAAAATTTTCTCTTTTTAGTAACACAATTTTCCCTTTTTGCCCTGCTACTATCTGTTATTTTTATGGGAAAAGTATTATTAACCGCTGATTATCCTTACCCAGAGAAATTGGGCTGCCTGGCCAGACTGAGACCCCGGAGCCAGATAGTGGGCCTGTTAGGTTATGTCATCTCCGTAGTCTCGGTTCCTACCGCAGATTTTTTTGGGCTGAGCAGGCATTTTCTATTGCTCTGCATCATTATTGCGCTAGCCCGGGTATCTATCCCTTTTCTTTTAAAGAGGTGCCTGGTCTTATTCCCTTTTGTCTTTCTGGTAGCGGCCTTCATCCCTTTTCTCAAGGAAGGAAGGGTATTGGTGGAGTTCGACCTCCCAGTTATCAAGCTGGGGCTGACTGAAGAAGGCCTCTTGCTCTTCCTTACGGTTTCTTTTAAGGCCCTTTTGTCCTTTTTGGCCCTGACGACCCTGATGGCTATCTGCCCTTTTCCCCAACTCCTCAAGGCATTGGAGAGGCTGAAGATACCCCGGATATTGCTTGTGATGCTCTCGATACTCTACCGCTATCTCCTGATCCTCCTGGAAGAGGGGCAGAGGATAATGCTGGCCCGCGATATCCGATATTTTGGTGGCCACTACAAAGAACAGCCCCGCATATTGGGAAATATGCTTGGCAGTATATTTATAAGGACTTATGAGCGGGCCGAGCGGGTCTATGGCGCTATGCTAGTACGGGGTTACCAGGGGCGGGTAGTGATTTTAGAAGAAAACAAGGCCACCTATAGAGATTTTATCTTTTTGCTGATCATTCTAACTACCCTTATATGCATCCAGCTATGGTAACAGTTCACGGAGTTCAGGTAACAGGGTTCAGGAAAAGACTTCCCGACAACTGATCCCTGAACCCAGTGAACTATTACTAGGCATCCAGCTATGATAGGTGTGAAACCGGCTATAAAGGTCACTAACTTGAGGTATTCGTATCCAGATAAGACATTGGGCCTGAATGGTATAACCTTCGAGATAACAGAGAAAGAGCTTGTTTGCTTCATTGGTACCAATGGATCGGGTAAGACCACTTTACTGCTGAATCTAATGGGTATATTGGTAGGCGAAGGCGAGATAGAGATATTGGGGAGTCGGCTGCAAAAGAAGAACCAGCGCGAGATCTGGCGCCAAATGGGATTCTTA
This sequence comes from Nitrospinae bacterium RIFCSPLOWO2_12_FULL_45_22, assembly GCA_001803565.1. Lineage (GTDB taxonomy): Bacteria > 2-12-FULL-45-22 > 2-12-FULL-45-22 > 2-12-FULL-45-22 > 2-12-FULL-45-22 > 2-12-FULL-45-22. The sequence continues at coordinate 9,844 of MHDQ01000288.1, forward strand.
TTCCAGAACCCGGACGATCAACTGTTTTCCCTTACGGTTCAGGATGATGTGACCTTTGGCCCTTTGAATATGGGCTGGCCCCGAGAAAGGGTTTTACAAGCCTCAGCAAAGGCCCTGAGTCAGGTAGGGCTGGATGGTTTTCAAGGGCGATCTCCCCATCGGCTCAGCTTCGGAGAGAAGAAAAGGGTAGGATTAGCTTCTATCCTGGCTATGGAGCCCAGGATTCTTCTGCTTGACGAACCTACAGCCGGTTTAGACCCCCGCAGCTCTACAGAATTCATTGATCTCCTGGATGATCTTCATCACCAGGGTAAGACTATCCTGGTGGCCACTCATGACCTACACCTGGTCTATGAAATAGCCCAGCGGGTTATGGTTTTGGGGGAGAATAAAACGATAGTAGCCGAGGGTGACCCTCGAAAACTGCTGCGAGACTCTGAGCTTCTCCTAAAAAATAATCTGATCCATCAGCACCGCCACGGGCATCGCCGCACAACCCATATCCATCACCACTACCACCTGGGACATGAGCATCATTTAGAAGAGAGAACAGAGTAATGCATATACCAGATGGTTTTTTGGATACTAAGACCTGGGTATCCCTCTATCTGGTCTCGGCAGGGGCAATAGGCATTTCCGTTAACCGGGCTAACCGTCAGATGGAAGATAAAAGGATACCGCTCATGGGGGTGATGGCAGCCTTTGTCTTTGTGGCGCAGATGCTGAACTTCCCGGTCGCTGGTGGCACCAGTGGTCATTTTGTTGGGGCTGCGTTTATTGCTATCCTATTGGGTCCTTGGGCTGCCCTCCTGGTTATAACCAGTATACTCCTGGTACAATGTTTACTATTTCAAGATGGGGGCCTTACGGCTCTAGGAGCCAATATTTTCAATATGGGGATAGTGGGTGGCTTTATTGGTTTTTATAGCTATCTAGGGATTAGTTATCTCTTCCCAAAGAAAGGTTTGTTGGCAGCCGCATTTCTGGCAGGGTTTTTGTCTGTCCTGACCTCAGCTACGGCCTGTGCCTTGGAGCTGGCCTTTTCCGGGACGGTTCCTCTAATGCCTGGGTTAATAGCTATTAGTTTTGTCCATACCCCCATTGGTCTGGGAGAAGGTTTGATCAATATAGGGGCTATCCTATTCCTCCAGAAGACTAGGCCAGACTTACTAGAGCTAGATCGCATGTAGATGTGACACTAAATAGGAGGAGGAAAGGCCATTGCCTAACAAGGCATCCTGGCCGTTTTGGCTGCTCATAGGTATTCTTATTCTGCTGACACCCTTTGCCTCTGAGCTCCCGGATGGCCTGGAAAGGGTAGCACATGACCTGGGTTTTATGAAGCAGGATAAAACCGGGGCTATTATCAGCAGCCCCCTGGCCGACTATAGCATCTCCGGCCTGGCTAAGAATAAGCTATCTACTGCGCTCGCCTGCGTAGTCGGAGTGGTATTGGTTTTTCTTATTAGTTGTAGCATTGCAAAATGGCGATCTTTGTAAATGACTTTTTATCTATTAAGGTTAGAGCGGGGGTATGCTCATTACTAAAGTAAGGAGTAATAATATTTAGTTTGACTTCCGAAAAGGACATTTATATAATATGAACTATAGTTCATTTTTTAATTGCTTGATAGGCCGATGGAGATACCGAAGGCGAGAGAAAAGTTTGCTTCCGAGTAATTTGTAGAATGAAGAATTAGGGAGGAGAATTTATGACCAAGGTATTGTTCACTACCCCATGCCAGCCATTTCCTGTCCAGTTTAACAACGTCTCTCTTACTGACCAGGCATCTCAGCGATTTACTCAGCAGCAGGATATCTTTACTATGAGTGGTCACGTGCATTGTTATGGAATGCACCTGATTGCCCAGAATATCTCAGCTCCTTCAATATATCTAGAATACCCTACCTGGGACTATTTTGAGAAAGAAGTCCGGAAGGGATACGACTTTGTAGGGATAGGGTTCTTCCAGACGTGTACCGATATCGTGCTAGATATGTGTAAGATGATCCGCAAGTTATCTCCCCAGAGTAAGATCGTCCTGGGCCATTATGGCGCCCTGGCCTTTAATGCGTACTATCCAGAGGATTTTAAGAAGGAGCATTGTGACTATATCTGTATTGGTGAAGGGGTATACTTTTTCCGTCAGCTCTTAGGGGAGCCGGTAGATGCCCCGATCAGCCAGCGCTTCTTCCCTCGCTGTGGAGATGGCTTCCCCTGGCTCGATAAGCACGCCAAGGGTAATACCACCTTTATTATTGCGGGCTTAGGCTGCCCATCTGGATGTGATTTCTGCGCTACTACGGAAATGCATGCCAATCAGCGGGTACAGCTCTTTACTCCCGATAAGATATTTGAAACCATGAAGAATATCTTTCGGACCCAGCCAGATACGCTATGCGTGATAGTTTATGATGAAGACTGGCTCAAGTATCCCGAGGAGGTACGAGAGGTAGGCCGGCTGATCCAGGAAGATACCGAATTTGGGCTGAGGAAACTCAACTGGCTAGGCTTGAGCAGCATTGAATCCTTGAGCCAGTATGATTTTGATGAGCTTCCGCTGACTGGTTTTAAAAACACCTTTATTGGCATAGAATCCAAGTTTGCTCCCCAGGAGGGCTACCAGAAGCGAACAGCAACCCTAGGCGCCAAAGAGACTATCCATACCCTGCAGGATCGAGGTATAGCTACTACCGGTGGGCTGATGCTGGGGTTTGATTTCCATGACCGGGTAAATATCCAGGAAGATATTAACTACTATGTCGCCTGTGGGTTGACTACCCACCAGATCAGTCAGGTAGTGCCCTTCCCCGGTACCCCTCTATGGTACCGGCTAAAAGAAGAGGGCAGGGTATTTGATGTTCCCTGGATCGAGGTAGGGTTTTATGGTGGTGGGGGTTATAAGTATAAGAATTTTGAGAACCATGAGCTCCAGGCCCTGATCTTAGAAGGCTATCGGCGTTTTTATGAGACCTGGGGGCCATCAGCAA
>MHDQ01000289.1 GCA_001803565.1 Nitrospinae bacterium RIFCSPLOWO2_12_FULL_45_22
AAGGTTGTTATAGGTTTTTTTCCTGAGCCAGATCAAGCTACCAGGGCGATAGCTGGTTTAATAGAAAATGGTCTCTGCCGTGAGACGATCAATGCCTTATCGTCTGTGCCGTACCCAGAGGGGCATTTCGGCACTGATAACAGAAAATCTTTCCTGCCGTTTTTCCCCCTGGTGGGTGGCGTCCTGGGTGCTATATCAGGGTTTTTATTGGCGGCTGGTACGGCCTTACTCTACCCATTACCTACTGGAGGTAAGGCCATAGTAGCCCTTCCGACGGTAGGTATCATAACTTATGAAGTGATGATGTTGGGTGCTATAGTAGGGACAGTGATAGGGCTATTAATTGATAGCCGGCTGCCCCCCATTAAGACCCGGGCTTATGATAAGAGGATTAGTGAGGGGCAGATCGGTGTGTTGGTGGGGTGTGACACCGAGGAAGAAATTAATCTGGTTCGAGAGCTCCTTACCCGCCATGGGGCTAAAGAAACTGAAAGGATTAATGGAGTAAAGTTGTAGTGGGGGGTAAATTACTGAGTAGCTGCAGGGCCTAAAACTTTTCGTAACCGTGCAAGGGGTTTTCTAACAGGGATAAACAGGATAGAAGCAAATAGGACATCCTGTCTATCCCTGTTTAAATTTCTATTACAGGATAAAATTCAATGTCTATTTACAGAGCTAAAAAGGCCATAAACAAAATCCCTGTATGTCTGAGTGGGATTATGCTGGCTATAGTTTTAGCCGGTTGCCCCACGGAGATGACAGAGCAACCTTCCTATAAGCCTCAGGAGGCCCCACTACTTACACCACCTGCCTCTTCGGTGTCTACCCAGGGAAGAGCAGGGGGGCTCAGAGATTTGGCCTCGCCTACAACTGCTACACCAAAATCTATTGAGGAAGGGCGTTATCTATTTCAGATTTATTGCACTATGTGTCACGGAGAAAAGGGCCGGGGTGATGGCCCGGTAGGGCAGAAATTTATCCCTAAGCCAGCCGACTTGACCAGTGCCCACGTACAACAATTGGGTGACGAAGAGATATTTCTTAGGATAACTAACGGTTTTCAGACTATGCCGTCCTTTAAGAAAGACCTGACCCCTCAGGAGCGTTGGCACATAGTAAATTATGTCAGAAGCCTGGGGGTCAAGGGTGGTTAACAAATCTGGGGATCAAGATTTTTTGCCTTTACTCTTTACCTCAGCCTTTTTATTGCCTTGAGTATAAAGGGTCATGGTGTATTCCTTGCCACAACTACGGCACATACCATGTACCGGGGTGGGTTTACCATTATTGGAAGGGACCTTTTGCACAAAGTTGAAATCCCCCCCGCACTCGGGGCACTTATAGGGGATAAATTTGACTGTCTGGGCTTCATTATCTTCTGTTTGAATCAGGTCCAAAATGGTCAAATCCCGATAATGACCGTTCCAACAACGGAGAGACCGCACCTTATAGCCATTAGTATCTACATCAATATTCCAAAACATAGGTGCCCCGCACCTCTTACACTGGCCTACTATATCCACCTCTTATAACCCCCCTCAGGTTTTTTTATGATAATAAGATTTTAATCCCGATGGAAAGAAAGTCGCAAAATTTTATGCCTGCAATCTCCAAGATATTCTTTACCACAAAAAGGCTTATGGCGCCTAGCAATAAGATGAATACCCAGCCCCCTTTTTTAATATAAGTCCATCCGGAGGCTAAATCGTGCAAGATATTATCTGTCTCTAGACCTAAATGATCTGGCTCTTTCATAAAGGATTTGTGGTGCCGAAGAGGGGACTCGAACCCCTACGGGAATACACCCACCACCCCCTCAAGATGGCGTGTCTACCAGTTCCACCACTCCGGCCCCTTTTAAAAACCTTTTGCTTTGATAAATAACTTCACTATAATAATAAGGGTCAGTTCTCGGCGAGTCAGCTTTCAGCCCATAGCCATTAGAGGCTGATGGCTTATAGCTCATTAGCCTATTCGTATATAATAGTTAATAGCAAAGCATATTTTATATCTAGAATTGATCTTGTCAAGACCATCTAGGAGAGAAAGTTGCGAGAATTAGCAGAGCTAGCTCTAGATGTAACCCGGATAAAAGGGGCTGTTTATGCCGATATAAGGATTATTGCGGTTAAAGGGGAATCCTTAATAATCAAGAATGGCCAGGTCAGCCATATTCATTGTTCCGAAGATAGGGGTTTTGGTGTGAGGGTCATAGTAGATGGGGCCTGGGGTTTTGCTAGTAGTGATGAGCTTACCCGGAATGAGATCAAGCGGGTAGCGGCACAGGCCGTAAAGATAGCTAAAGCCAGCGCCCTTTATAAGGGCAGGGGTGTGGTTTTAACCCCGGTAGTAAAGGCTGTAACTCATTGGTCCACACCCTTTGAAATAGACCCTTTCACAATATCGTTGAGCGAGAAGATAGACTTATTGTTATCTATAGATAAGGCTTTGCGGCAGGTAAAAGAGGTAAAGATAGCCCGTGGTAATATGGAATTTCAGAAAAAGAGCCAGCTCTTTGCCAGCACCACCGGGTCTTTTATTGAGCAGGAGTCCTTATCGTCGGCAGCGGGTTATGCTGCTATTGCTATCAATCAAGATGATCTCCAGATAAGGTCTTATCCCTCGTCTTTTGGTGGGCAATATATGACCAGGGGCTATGAACTAATCCAGGAATTGGCCTTAGAGGAGAATGCCAGCCGGATTGCCGAAGAAGCAGCGGCTTTGCTAAAGGCCCCCCAATGTCCTACTGGCTACAAGGATATTATCCTGGATAGCTCACAATTGGCCCTGCAAATCCATGAATCTTGTGGTCACCCGGCGGAACTGGACCGGGTTCTGGGTACCGAGGCAGATTTTGCTGGCCGTAGTTTCCTCACCCCGGATAAGCTCCATTCTTTTCTCTATGGGTCTCCGGTGATAAATATAGTGGCTGATTCGCTAACCCCGGGTGGTATGGGCACTTATGGTTTTGATGACGAAGGGGTGCCGGCCCAGAGGTGGTATCTGGTCAAAGAGGGGCTCTTTTGTGGCTATCTGACTTCCCGACAAACAGCCCCAGAGATAGGGTTAAACCATTCTCAAGGGGCAATGCGGGCCTGCAACTGGAATCGGCTGCCCCTTATCCGGATGAATAATGTTAGTCTGGAGCCGGATCAATGGAACCTGGAAGACCTCATAGCGGATACTAAAGATGGTGTCTTTATGGAGACCAATCGGAGTTGGAGTATAGACCAGTTGCGCTACAATTTTCAATTTGGCACCGAGATAGGTTGGGAGATAAAAAACGGCAAGAAAGGTAAAATGTTGAAAAACCCTACCTACCAGGGTATCACGCCCCAGTTCTGGCAGGCCTGTGATGCCGTATGTAACGATAATTACTGGGTCCTGTGGGGGGTGCCTAATTGCGGCAAGGGCCAGCCTGAACAGATCATCGCTACTAGCCATGGGGCTGCACCAGCTCGCTTCAGACAAGTTATGGTGGGGGTGGGATATGTTAAATAAAGAACAGGCCAGGAATATATTGAATAAAGTGCTAGAGTATTCCCGGGCGGATGAAACCGAGGTGAGCCTGGGTGGAGGGACGTTTGCGTTAACCAGGTTTGCTCAGAATATTGTTCACCAAAATACTATGGAGAGGGGTTATGAAGTATCGGTCAGGACAGTGCTGGGGAAAAAGACCGGCCGGGCCTCTACTAATCGCCTGACGGATAAAGACCTCAAAAGGGTAGTAGAAACAGCCCTGGATATTACCCGTCATATACCCGATGATCCAGAGTTATTGCCTGTCTTAGAACCACAGGAATATCGCCGGTTAGAAACTCCAGCCAGGAATACGGTAATTTTCAGCCCGGATAAACAATTAAAGCTCGTAGGTAAAATTATCAACCTGGCCCGGGGACATGGCCTGAAGGCTTCTGGTAGCCTCAGCCATACTCTTGGCAGCCTGGAAGAGTATGGAGAGAGGGGTATTTTTGCCGTGGCTAATTCCAAAGGTCTCTTTGCCTACTATGGCCGGCAACTCTCATCTTTGTCTGTTACTATTGAGGGTGAAGATAGTTCGGGCTGGGCCCGCCAGGAAGGCCTGGGGCTGGCAGAGCTTAATCCCGAAACCCTGGCCGCTACTGCTATAGACAAGGCCATAAAGAGCCAAAACCCCCGACTTATTGACCCGGGTGAATATACTGTTATCCTTGAGCCCGCTGCGGTAGCCAGCCTGGTCTGGTTCCTGGTAGATGGGTTCAATGCCTTAGCCTATTACGAAGGCCGTAGTTTTCTGAAAGATAAGCTAGGGCAAAAACTGGCAGGGGAAAACTTCACCATGCTGGATGATGCCTACCACCCTCTTTATAGCGAGAGACCTTTTGACGATGAGGGTATCCTGAAGAAGAAGGTTATTCTATTTGACAGAGGAGTAGCGGCTAATCTGGTCTATTCTCGCAAAGAGGCCAGGAAGCATAAAGCGGAGCCGACGGGGCATGGCTTACAAGTCCCTAATCCCTGGGGTGCCCGGGCCGGTAATATTGTGGTTATGGGGGGCGAAGAGACCCTGGAAGAGATGATCAGGACAACAGAAAAGGGGCTCCTGGTTACCCGCTTCTGGTACAATCGCCTGGTAGACCCCATGCGAGTTATTGTTACTGGAATGACCCGGGATGGCACTTTTTTGGTCGAGAAGGGTAAGATTAAATATGGGGTAAAGAACCTCCGGTTTAATCAATCCGTACTGGAGATAGCAAAAAATATTCGTGCCTTGAGCTCCCCTATCAAGATAGAAGGTATGGTAGTGCCGGCCATGAAGGTAGACCATTTCAATTTCACCAGCACTACCGAATTTTGACTATAGGCGGTCAGCTATCAGCCGTCAGCTTTCAGCTAAAACCAGGGGGGTCAGGGTATAGAGATCAATAAGCTGACCCATCACACCTGATCCCTGTCGCTGACCGCTGATTGCTGAAAGCTTATTTTTAATGGCCCTTAAAATTGGGTTTGCGCTTGTTTAAGAAGGCATCCATACCCTCTTTCTGGTCTTCGGTAGCAAAGAGTTTAGCCGTCGCCTCGATACAAAATACCATATCATCACCCCCTAGTTCCCGATTAGCGGCCGTTTTAAGCAAGCTAACAGCTAAAGGGGCGCTTTCCATAATCTTCTTAGCTACCTCTACCGCCTTTCCCATCAACTGGTCATGAGGTACTACCAGGCTAATTAAGCCAATCCGCTCAGCCTCTTCGGCAGATATAGGCTCCGCTGTCATCATAAGATAGGAGGCCTTATTTCTGCCTAGCAGATCGAATAAACGGCCAATAGCAAAACCGGGCACCAGCCCGATCCTGGGCTCTGGCACCCCAAACTTGGCCTTATCGGAAGCAATGACAATATCAGAGGCAAGGCATAATTCCAGGCCACCACCCAGGGCTAGGCCACTCACGGCTGCTATTATAGGTTTAGGGAGCTTTTCCATACGATTAAACAAGGTCATAACATCCCGGGCAAAGCGTTCCACATCAACCATGGTCTTGATCTGCTGGAAACCACTAATGTCTCCACCAGCACAGAAGGCCCTCCCAGCGCCAGTAAGGATCATTACCCGTACCTGCTCATCTTGTTCCACTAAATCCATAGCTGAACGCAGACCCTTTCTGATACCATGGCTCAAGGCGTTGAGCCGCTCTTCATAATTCAAGGTTACGTATGCAATACCATCCTTCGCTTCATACAGAACCTGATCCAATTGCTGCATAACTTTCTCTCTCCTCCTCTTTAACCAGTAAATATGAATTTATAACCTCTAAACACACTAAGATAAAAGGCAGGTAACAGTTCACCGGGGTCAGGGATCAGTTGTCAGGTATGCCTTTCCTCAAGGACCTCTACGGGCTATTAACCCTTCGCGCTATCTACAACTAGCGATAACTATACAAAATTTAAAGTATTTTCCTGACCCCTGTTAACTGAACCCCGTGAACTGTTACAAAGGCAGTTGCCTGCAGGGCAAGAGCTTATCATTGATTGATTTCGATTTCAAGCCAAGAATTGACATAGCCCATTCCTTTTGTTATTTTCAAGGTTAAGAAACAGATGTTTATTAGCGATAAAAATTTGGCCGTTAGGAGGAGAGAGGAATGAAGACTATCATTGAGGCAAGAGATACTATGGAGGCTGTTTGCGCTGCCCTGGAGAAAATTTTAGCGCACCGTAAATCCCGACCTACGGTACCTAGTGAGACATTGTATTACCAATTGGTGCTGGATTATTTCCAAAAGATCCTTAATGCCAGGGAAGAAGGGAAATTTATTGTGGGCCATACAGTCATGGCCCCTACCGAAATTTTTTATGCCATGGACCTGGTGCCTATGTCTTTAGAAAATGTATCCAGCATGATGGCCATCCTTCTTAATAAATATGGAGAATTTCTGGGCTCTGCCTCAGCCTTTGGATTAGCGCCAGAGACCTGCTCGGCCCATCGGATGTTGGCTGGCGCCGTTTTACGGGAAGCTGTTACCAGCCCTGACTGCATCGTCTGGAGCAGTCAGGTATGTGATAATACCTCTAAGAGTGGTGATGCCTTGCTGGATTTATATGGGATACCGGGATTTTTTTTGGACCGGCCCTATAAATATACCGCCGAGGCCGTTAGATACTATACCCGGCAGATGGAAGAGCTGGTAGAGTTCCTGGAGGATCAGAGCGGGAAAAAGCTCAATCAGGATAAGTTAGCTGAGGCGGTAGACTTATCAAATCAGGTAATCAATATCTATCGCGAAATATATGAGCTAAGAAAGGCCATCCCAGCACCTATGCGGAACCGTAATCTGGTCAACCAGAGTACTATTGAAGGTATTTATTCTGGCACCCAGCAAGGGGTTCACTTCCTTGAAATGGTGCGCGATGAAATCAGACAGAATGTAGTGGCTGGCAAAGGTGTAGTTCCAGAAGAGCGATATCGCTTACTTTTTCTCTTCTTACCTCCATTTTATGAGATGAAGATATTGGACTGGCTAGAGAAGGAGCAGGGGGCAGTATCGGTCATGGAGCCGTTCATATCGTATTTTTCTCCTGGGCAGATGGACCCCCAAAGACCACTAGAAAGTGTAGCTGCTAAAACTTTTTATCGTTGCTTAGCAAAGCCTATGCATGGGCCAGCCGATCCCTTTATAGATGATGCATTAAAGATTGCCCATGAATTTAAGGCTGACGGTGCGGTCTACTTTGCTCATATTGGTTGTCGGCAAGCCTGTGCCCTTATCCGAACATTAAAAGATAGGTTGAAAGAAGAACTAGATATGCCTACCCTGGTTATTGATGTGGATATCATGGACCCATCCCTTTCTTCGGGCGAGGAATTGAGGGATAAGTTTGAGAGGTTTTTTGAAATCCTGGATGAGAAGAAATAGGTAACAGTTTCTTTATTTCCCAAAAATCACTATGGGCGAACAATTATCCCCAGTAGGGATAAAATTTTGGGGAACATCCAGAAATGTTTTGCCTTGACAACCAGAAATGTTTTTATTGACTTTTACCAGATATTTTGTTAAGGATGAAAAATAGGGAAAGGCTTTAGGACAATCCAGTAGAAGAGGTGCGGCTAATTTTTCAGAAAGGAGATGAGGCAGAATGGGTAAGAAGTTAGCGAATAAGGCGGCGGTAGTAACAGGTGCGGGTCGGGGTATTGGCCGAGAGATAGCCTTGTTCTTAGCAGGGGAAGGGGCCAGGGTTGTAGTCAATGACCCAGGGGTAACAAGGGATGGGGCAGGCCAGGACAGTAAGCCAGCGGATGAGATAGTAGCGGAAATAAAGAAGCGGGGTGGAGAAGCGGTTGCTAACTACGATTCGGTAGTAGATTTTGCCGCAGCGGAAAGGATTATTAATTCCTGTGCAGAGAAATTTGGCCGGATAGACATCCTGGTAAATGTAGCCGGGATATTGAGAGATCGGATGATCTTTAACATGTCCGAAGAAGAATGGGATGCAGTACTGGATGTCCATCTCAAAGGTACTTTTAATTGCTCCCGCTATGCTTGTATCCTTATGCGGAAGCAACGGGCTGGCCGGATAATAAATATTACCTCTGATGCCTGGCGCGGTACCGTAGGTCATGTGAACTATGGGGCAGCAAAAGCTGGCATTGTTGGCCTTACCCGCTCTATTGCCCGGGAAATGGGTCGCTATAACGTGACTTGTAATGCCGTTGCCCCGGTAGCGGCTACCAGGATGACCCTGGATGAGGATGTAAAACAGGGGATAAAGAAACGTTATGAAGCCGGGCTGGTCAGTAAGGAACAGTTGGATGCTATCTTAAATATGCCGGGACCGGAGTACGTACCACCCATTGTAGCTTATTTAGCTACAGATGAAGCCTGGAATATTAATGGGCAGGTATTCCATGCTGAGGGGGGGAGGATATCGGTCTATTCCGAGCCGGTAGAAACCAAGGCTGTTTATAAAAAAGAAGGTATTTGGAAAGTAGATGAGCTGATAGATATTATCCCCCAGACCATAGCTCAGGGCTTAGTAAATCCAGCACCACCACAACCGGCAGAAAAATAAAAAATAAAACATAAACCTATCCTATAGGAAAAAGAGGAGGTAAGGAACATGGCAGTAGCAAGAGTCACCAGAGTAACGGCATCATCTACCATTGGCTTTGAGGATGCTATACGGAAGGGGTTAGATAGGGCTAACAAAACTTTGAGGGGGATCACTGGTTTAAGAATTGTGGAGCAGAAGGCCAAGGTTGAGAATGGGAAAATAAGCGAATACCGGGTCACAATGGACATAAACTTTATACTGGAAGGAACTTAAGATAATTATTACCTTAGAAGGAGGGTAATATTATGTTTACCAGGATAGTTAGGGGGAAGTTAAATCCAGCCAACAAAATGGAGGCTCAGGAAGTTATTGACAGTGCCATACTTAAGATAAAAGAACAGGATGGATTTCTCTTCCTTCAATACCTTGAAGGGCAAGATGACTTTATTACCATTACCACGTGGGCTAGTCAGCAAGATATGGAGGCTTTTGCTAACAGTAGCTTAATCAGAGAGATTCGTGAGAGTCTGAAACCATATCTAACCGAGGAGCCTATAGTCAGGTCATATGCCGTCAAGACCAACATAAATGCCATGTGGGCATAAAGCTTTGAAGAAAAATAGTAATCGTTCACTAGCTTTACATTTTGCGCTTTTAGTTTTCTTTCTGTGCGTGCTCTGCCACGCAAGGTTAGATGCTATTTTCTTGAGAAATGATTATATCCTCTGGGCTCTAATAAATACTTCCTCCCTTCTTCTTCGACCAGAAGGATATCCTGGCCCGCAACTATTATCCCAATTTTAGTAATGGGCAGGCGAAATGTCTCCTCAAAATCCTTTACTATGTAATCCAGTACCCCTTTTTCTGCCGTAAGGCAGAGCTCAAAGTCCTCCCCTCCGTTCAAAGCCCAATCATAGGGAGATATCCCCTGATTTTTGGCCAGGGTTTTAGCGCCAGAAGAAATAGGCAGGAGAGAGCATGTAATCTCTGCCCCTACCCTGCTGGCCTGGCAAATATGCCTGAGATCGCTAGAGAGACCATCGCTAATATCAATCATACTATTTATCATAACTCTCTCACAAAGGTAGCGTGCTTCTTCTATCCGCGGAACCGGTTGTAGGAAGCGATCTATTACCGGGGCAACAATTTCTTTGTTTAGAGAGGGCTTATGGCGGAGATATTCTAACCCTGCCCGAGAATCCCCTAACCATCCCGTTACCCATATCTCATCCCCCAATTTTGCATTACTGCGGCGCAAGGCCCTGCCCCGATCCACCTCTCCTATAACCGTTATATTGATAAACAAGCCCCGAACTGAGCGAGTAATATCTCCCCCGATAAGGGGACACCGATAGCGCTCACCCAGGGTAGTGATCCCCTTAAGCAAAAGATCAAACTCCTCCCTCTGGCGATTAGCGGGTAAAGAACAGGCCAGCAATGCCCCTAAAGGTTCCCCGGCCATGGCCGCTATGTCACTGAGGCTGGCAGCCATAGCCCGCCCGCCTATCTGATAATAATCCATCCAATGGGTATTAAAATGGATATTTTCTACCAATGTATCCGTCGTAATTATAAGGTCTTTTTCCGCCGAGGGGCACAAAACCGCACAATCATCCCCTATCCCCTCGATAACCTGGGGAGGGTATTTGTTGGCCATATTCCGCTTTATTCCTTCTATCAGGATAAACTCACCTACTCTTGCCAGCCTCATCCTTGTCCCTCCCCTCCACTTCTGCTATACTTTCCCCAGCCTTTAGCCGGGACCATTTTACTAATATCTCCTTTTCTTGTAACTTATCAAGTTAAGTTTATTACCACAAAGACACCAAGGACACAAAGAATTTAATTTGGGTTATTAGGTTATTGCGTCATTAGGTGATTGGATTATTGCAATATCAGGGTTCCCCATGTTCTAATACCTAATTACCCAATGCCTTTATCAGCCTTTTCTTCGGGTTCTTTGTGGCTTTGTGGTTCATTAGCGTATTGATCCAGAATCATCTTTCTGGCTCCTTGGGATTGATACCCTGAAAAACCGCATTATTAAAATGAAAATTCCTATGCTATTAAAGGCATCTTTCATTTTCCAGTTAACACTTTTAACCCACAATAGTGTAAGCAAAAGGTGATAGGGAGATAGGGAAGATAATGGAGATACTGGAAAAACAATGATGTCTCCCTAATCCCCAAGCTCTCCAAATCTCCTTTTCTTACACATATAAACTGTTATACTTTTATGAAGTGTTAACTACTTTTGCTAAATATGAAGGATGCCCTATTAAATTACTAAAAATAGAAGGGAGGGGAAAAAGGGAAGGAGATGATCAAGATCCAGAGGGCTATAATCAGCGTGTATGATAAGAGAGGGGTGGTAGAATTTAGCCATAAACTAAAGGAATATGGTGTAGAGATCCTCTCTACTGGCGGCACCAGCCAACTATTAGAAACTAACGGTATTAACGTAACCCCTATCGCCCAAGTCATAGATTTTCCTGAGATCCTTGATGGTCGGGTAAAGACTCTACATCCCCGTATCCATGGTGGTATCCTGGCCAGGCGCAATAACCCTTCTCATACCCAGGAATTAGCTGCACACGGGATCCAGCCTATTGATATAGTGGTAGTAAATCTCTACCCCTTTCGCGAAGTGGTCAAGCAGGCAGATGCTGACCTGGAAACCGCCCTGGATAATATTGATATTGGTGGTCCGAGCATGCTCAGAGCGGCAGCCAAAAATTTTCCTGATGTAGTTATAGTAACCTGCCCGGAAGATTATCCTGGGGTGATTAAAGAGATGGAAGCTAATGCTGGGGCTGTCTCCTGGGAGACCAGGGCCTATCTGGCCCAGAAGGCCTTTGCCCATACCGCCAAGTACGACAGTTTTATATCTCATTACTTAGCCCATTACCTCCCCCAGGACAGGCTTCCTGACCTCTCTCAAGACTTATTGCTACATTATGATAAAGTCCAGGAGCTGCGCTATGGTGAGAATCCGCATCAGAAAGGATATTGGTACCGACAGGCTTTCTCCCCTGATGGCTCCCTGGCCCAGGCCAGGCAGATTCAGGGTAAAGAATTGTCTTTTAATAATATACTCGATGCTGATGCGGCCCTCAGGGTATTAGCAGATTTTACTGAGATAACGGCTGGTATAATCAAGCATAACAATCCTTGCGGGGTAGCTTACGGAGCTAGCCCCCTAGAAGCATATAAGCTAGCCCTCGAATGCGACCCGGCATCAGCCTTCGGTGGTATAGTAGGCTTTAATTCCCCCTTGGATACTGCTACTGCCCAGGAATTGATAACTAATTTCCTGGAGATCATCATAGCTCCCGGGTATACTCCCGAAGCCCTAGCCATATTGAAGCGAAAAACTAATTTGAGGGTATTGGAAGTCCCTGTGGCTAAAAAACACGTGAAAGATTGGGACTTAAAGAAGATATCCGGAGGAATATTGCTCCAGGAAGAAGATGCCCTGGTATGGGACGAGAAAGGGTTGAAGGTAGTTACCCAGCGGCACCCTACCTCAGAAGAGATGGAAGCCCTATACCTTGCCTGGCGGGTTGCGAAGCAGGTAAAATCTAATGCTATTGTCTTCGCTAACAAACACCAGACCGTGGGCATAGGTGCTGGTCAGATGAGCCGGGTAGATGCCGTGAAGCTGGCTATAATGAAGGCCCGCTTACCACTAAGTGGTACTGTTGTGGCTTCGGATGGCTTCTTTCCTTTCCGGGATAGTATAGATTTAGCAGCCCAGGCTGGTGCCGGAGCTATTATCCAACCCGGCGGTTCTGTCCGGGATGCGGAGGTCATTGAAGCGGCTAATCAACACCATATGGCTATGGTCTTTACTGGCTGCCGCCACTTCCGCCATTAAAGTTCCGCATAAGCGAGATAGAGGGATAAAAATGATCCGTCACCTTGAGATTCTGCATTACCGGGCCCTTAAATATATAGATATTAAACTTGCCAACTTTCTCATCCTAGTGGGACCAAATGCGAGCGGAAAAAGCACTTTTTTGGATGTTATTTACTTAATCAAAGATATTCTCAATGAAGGTCCGCAGATGGCCGTTGAGAAGAGAACATCTCGTTTTGCTGAACTCTTGTGGAAAAATCAAGGAGATAAGTTTGAAATTGCTATAGAACTTGAGATACCCAAGGATATTAGGGAGAGATTAAAGGATAAAGATTTTTCTTCAGTACGATATGAAATATCCCTTCAATTGGAAGATAAGAAAGGGGTTATCATTGGTGGAGAAAATCTCTGGCTAACAAAGGGATCAGCTACAAGTTCCCAAAAATTTTCTAGCAAAAGTTTGAGACAAATGACTCTTTTCCCTAGAGAGCCAGAA
>MHDQ01000290.1 GCA_001803565.1 Nitrospinae bacterium RIFCSPLOWO2_12_FULL_45_22
TTGGTATGCGCAAATAATTATGTCGCTCTGTATAGGTTTGGTACGAGATAAAGGGAAAAAATCTATCTACTCCCCCATAATACCTCGTACCAAACTCCCCCACCCGTTATGTTGGATCATGGAGCAAGTTCTATGCCATAAAAATGGAATAGCTTAATTGGAACTGCCTCGAGGGGGCAAATGCCGTACCAATAAAGATATGGGGAATTATATTGCCAGAGAACCCGGACATTCAGGGCAACAGCTTCCGATTTTTGATCACCCAACAATGTATTACATTTTGAAAGAGATCCATCTGATGCCTTGATGGAGGCCCATATTTCTCTATTACAATTTTTAATGGTCAATTAATCCTGATTGACATGGGGGAGTTTTTTCAATAGAATGGTGTTTTGAATAGTTCAGTAAGACTCTATCCCCTTTATCTGGTGATAAATCTTAGGAGGTCTAGTAGGAATTACATATTTTACAGGAATTTCGTTTTTGGACGCACACCCACTTCGTGGGTACCCGACGCAGATTTTCAGGATTTTAAATACAAATTACGAGTCCGTGCCCGTGGTCCGTGTCCTAATGGTGCATCATAATATTAAATGAAGATAACCATAAATAAAAAATTAATGATACTCTGTTTAAGTATAGCAGTACCTGAGGCCCTTATCCTGGGGGCTATTAGTTATCGCTCTTTACAAGAATTGGTCCAGGTGAACCGTCAGTTGGAAGAGATAAGCCGGTCTCTAGAAATAACCAATCTCTTAGGCAGGACTATTAATCAAACTATTATACCCATCAGCAGTTACTTGATGAGTGGTGACCCGCAGGAGCAGCAACGTTTTCAGAAATTAAAGGAAGTAATTAGAAGAAACCTGGCTTTGTGTCACAATGGCCAATGCCATAGTAGCACCAAACAACCCGCTGAGATGGTCAAGGTTATCCAACCAATAATTAAGGAGGTAGATGAAAAATCGAGGACCATCTTTGCCCTTTCGTATCCCTTGCAGGATAATTTAAGCGGGCCCTTAATAAAGGGCATAGAAGAGCTGGCCGGGAGGGCAGATATTTTATTAGGCAGGATGTCAGCCGCTCTTCTTATACGGGTAGAAGAATTAAGGCAACGGTCCCAGAAAATCAGCCAAAAAAACCTGAACGCTATCCTGATAGCTATGGCAGTATTAGTGGCCCTGGCTGCCCTGGTCTCTCATTACATCTCGCGCCGGCTTACCTATCCCTTGTATCAGCTTCTATTTGGTATCCAGAAGGTAGTTAAAGGGGACCTGGACCAGCGTATAGAGGTAAAGGTAAAGGACGAGATTGGGGAATTGACATATTCTTTTAATCATATGGTTAAAGAGTTAAAGACTTACCGGGATAGCTATGAGGAATATAGGAGGTCATTAGAACAAGAGGTAAAAGAAAAGAGCGATGAGTTGCGTCAAACCGAGGCCTTTCTTATTCAATCGGATAAATTGGCCTCCATCGGGCTGTTGGCCAGTGGGGTGGCCCATGAGCTTAATAATCCCTTAACCAGTATCTTGATGAATGTTAATTTACTAATGGAGACTACCTATAAAGATACCGAGTTGCATAGAGAATTACAAAAGATTGATGAAGACGGCTCTCGGTGCAAGAAGATAGTAGAAGACCTATTAAGCTTCGCGCGCCAGAATAAGGAGATGAACCGCAATAATAATATAGAAAAGGGTTGTTTTGAGGTAAATAAATCTCTGGAGAAGACCCTTTCTTTTATCCAACCTGAGATCTTACGACGAGATATAAAGATTGATTTAGACCTGGCCCCCGAGATTCCCTCCTGTATCGGTGATGAAAAGTATATCCAGCAAGTCTTTATAAATATTATCCTTAATGCCATCCAATCAATAGAGAAGAGGGGTAAAATAAATACCTCAACTTCATTCTCTCGCCCGGATAATGGGGTGGAGATAATCATTAAAGATAACGGTCCGGGCATACCTAAAGAACACCGAGATAAGCTCTTTGATCCCTTCTTTACCACCAAGCCTGAAGGGACTGGCCTCGGTTTATCCATCTGTTATGGAATCATCAGCCGGTATGGAGGCGCGATAGAAATTGAGAGCCTTACCCGGGAGGAGATAAGCCCAGAAATGGAGAATGTCGCTCCCGGCACGACAGTTAAGCTGACCCTGCCGGCAGTAAAGTAGGTAATTGGGTTATTAGGTTATTAGGGTTATAGGGAAGAGGGCGCGATCTGTATTGGCTGAAACCCGAAACCCAACTAGAGGAGTGTTATGGATAGATCAAATAACCATAAGGGCAATATTCTGGTGGTAGATGATGAGATAAGAATAGGTGAGGCAATAAAAAAGGCCCTGGAGAGGAGTGGGTATCAGGTAGAGACTGCTGTTAATGGGACCCTGGCCTTAGAAAAGATGAAAGAAGCCCCCTTTGAGGTAGTCATTTGCGACCTAAAATTACCCGATATGGATGGTGTCCAATTGTTGCGCGAGATCAAAGAAAACCAACTTGATACTACTGTGATTATGGTAACTGGATATGCCACGGTCGAGTCGGCTATCTCATCTATAAAATTAGGTGCCCAGGAATACATCTGTAAGCCCTTTAAGCCAGAACAGATTAGGGCGGCAGTGAGTGAGGCATTGGAAAAGAGGGATATCCTGAGTGATGAGTTACAAGAATTATATGGCCATCAGATAATAGTAGGCAAGAGCCCCCAGATGAGAAAGGTTTTTCAAATGGCCCAAAAAGTAGCGGATAATAACTCCAATGTGCTGATTACCGGGGAGAGTGGTACTGGCAAGGAGGTGGTAGCCCGAACCACCCATGCTTTTAGCCCCAGGGCCAGTAAACCTTTTGTAACAGTTAATTGTGCTGCTATCCCGGAGACATTACTGGAAAGCGAGCTTTTCGGCCACCGGAAAGGGGCCTTTACCGGAGCTACTTACAGCCGTAAAGGGAGCTTCGAGTTGGCCCATGGTGGGACTATTTTTTTAGATGAAATTGGGGAAATGAAGGTAGACATGCAGGCTAAAATCCTTAGGGTCCTGGATGAACGTAAGGTAAAAAGGGTGGGGGCAGAAGAGACTATTGGCATTGATGTGCGCGTTATTGCGGCTAGCAATAAAAATTTGGAAGAAGAGATGCGATCGGGCAATTTCAGAGAAGACCTCTTCTATCGCTTAAATGTGATCCAGATAGCCATCCCTCCTTTGCGGGAACATAAAGAAGATATCTCTATCCTTGCTCATTATTTCCTTAAAGTTTATCAGGAAGAGATGAAGAAAAAAATAAATGGATTTTCTGAGGAAGTGATGAACTCCCTGCTGGCTTATGACTGGCCAGGAAATATTAGGGAATTAAAGAATGCTATTGAGAGGGCAGCTATCCTGGTGGAAAAAAATTCTCCCCTTAGAAAAAGCCACTTTCCTCACCAGATCCAACTCCTAAGTCCCAGCCGGTGCGCAAAAAGGGAGGGGAAAGAAGGGGGTCTAAAGACTATAGCCCCCCTGAAAGATATGGAGATCAAATATATTGAAGAGGTCATGGAGATGTGCAGAGGTAATAAAACAAAAGCGGCAAGGCTGCTGGGTATTACACCGGTAACTATCTGGCGAAAGTTAAGTAAAGGATTGCACTCAGATCGATAGCCCCTTGTTCTTATAATTAACCGAACATCGGATTAACAGAGTACCCCCATTAAAAAATGTAATGGAATAAAGAGCCAAAAACCCTACTACTGGCACTAATCCGAAAAATGCGTATATGCTCTCAAATAGTTGTAGGGCAAGGCTTCAGCCTTGCATGAAATATTTGCCGAAGCAAGCTTAAAGGCTTGCCCTACCTGAGTTTGAAAAGAGAATTGCATTTTTCGGGTTAATATCCTTACAAAACTTAACCGCAATATTCCCCACATTCCCCACCAAAAAGCTTAAAAAATAATAATCTCTTATCGTTTTTGCCTGCCAAGGGGTCAAAGTGGGTTCTTCATTCGCCATAAGAATAAGTCCTTGGCATAAAAATTGCTCTTGTTAGGTAGAATATTTTTCTACTACACCATGTTGAATCCGAAAAATGCGTATATGCTCTCAAATAGTTGTAGGGCAAAGATTCAGCCTTGCATGAAATATTTGCCGAAGCAAGCCTGAAGGCTTGCCCTACCTGAGTTTGAAAAAAGAATTGCATTTTTCGGGTGAAGATAAGGACGAATAAAGGTGTCCAATATTAGAGTAATAGAAAATGGGGCCTCTTTAGTAGCCATCCAAAAAACCGGTTTAACTATAAAATGGATTTTTAAAAATGAATTCCTGGAGATATTAACTTTAGAGATGGGCCCAAGGACCTTATTAGAAGAGCCCTATATTTGCCAATATCAGGGTATCCATCACATTCTTGATGGAGAATTAATATTTGAAACAGCAAGGGAATCTTATCAGGTTAAGAAAGGGGATATTATTTGGTGGGGCTCTGGTCCGTCTTTTAGAATAAAGAACCCCAATAATTTTAAAGGAATTATTTATACCTTACTTCTTAAGCCTGAATCTTGCACAAATGCCAGTGGTAGCCAGCTACATTGACAAAAATATGATTTATATTTAAACTTTACTTCTTTTAATTTAATAGTATAGGAATTTTCATTTTAATAATGCGGTTTTGTGGTAGTCGCAGGCTTTAGCCGGCGCTAATTTAAAAAGGGATAATTGGATATGCCGAAGAAGATCATCTTTAGTCTATATCTAGTTTTGGTCATTGGGGCAGTAGTTGTCTACTGGTCGAAGATCGGAGAGCCCAACATAAAACAGCCTATACAATTTAACCATTTAAAGCACAAAGAAGTAGCTGATTGTGAAACCTGCCATAAATATATTAAGGAGCAAGCTTTTGCTAGCTTGCCGGTTAAAGAGGATTGTGCGGCCTGTCATGAGAGTCCTATTACCGATAGCCCGGAGGAGAAAAAACTCCTGGATTTTATTGAAAAGGGAAAGAACATTTCGTGGGCTCGCCTCTATGAGTTACCTCCTCATGTCTATTTTTCCCACAAGAGGCACGTGACCATTGGTGATTTAGAATGCAAGTCGTGTCATGGTTATATGGCAGACCAGCAAAGCCCACCCAAAAAACCCTTAGTAGCCCTTATGATGGATGATTGCATCGCGTGCCATAGGAGCGCCGGTATTAAAACAGATTGCATAGCTTGTCACCGATAAACAAGTTCAATGCAAAATGCAAAATTAACAATTAGCATTTCAAAATAATAGAGGCAAGGGGCAATAGGCAATGGGTTATGAATTCTCTATTTGCTCCCCATTGCCTATAGCCTCTCGCCTAACATTGTTAATTGTTAATTTTGCATTGTTAATTTTGCAATGAAGGGAAGATGAATGATGGGTATAAACAGGAGGGATTTTTTAACCGCACTAGGTGTAGCCGGAGGTGGTTCTGCCCTGGCCTTTGGCCCCCAGGTGGGCCTCAAGGTCTTTCAAACCCTGTGGGGTGAAGATTGGGTAGAGGTACCAACGGGATTAGAGACTCGAATAAATTCTATCTGTCAGCAGTGTCCGGGTGGATGCGGGATAACTGTGAGGTTAGTGGGTGACCGTGCGGTAAAGATAGATGGTAATCCCTTCTATCCCATTAACCGGGGAGGCTTATGCCCCAAAGGACAATCTGGCCTCCAATCCCTTTATGACCCTGATAGGATACGAGGGCCGCTTAAACGGGTGGGAGAAAGGGGCGCCGGAAAATGGGAGTCTATCTCCTGGGATGATGCTATCAAAACAGTAATAACAAAGCTGCAGGAGATAAGAGAAAAAAAAGAAACCCATACCATAGCGATTATGGCAGGGGAAACCAGGGGCTTGATGCAGGCATTGTTGGAGAGATTTTTGCTGGCCTTTGGCTCACCTAATTATATCCGGGTCTCAGATGACCTGGCCGCCGGGCCCCTGGATGCCTTTTATCTCATGCAGGGATTAAAAGAGGGGCTGGTTTATGACCTGGAACAGGCCAACTATATATTATCTTTTGGCTGCGATCTGCTCCAGTCTTTCTGGTCCCCGGTGCAGGTCTTGAGGGCCTTTGGCTATATCAGGCGGGAAAGGGGCAGCCGTGCCCGGGTGATCCAGATAGAACCCCGCCAGTCTATAACCGCTACCAAAGCTGATGAGTGGATTCCAATCAATCCCGGTACTGAAGGGGCGCTAGCTTTAGGCATTGCCCACCTGATGATTAGAGAGGGGTTGCATGACGAAAATTTTATCTGGAATAATGCCTTTGGGTTTGAGGACTGGATAGATGATTCTCGGATAAGCCACCAGGGCTTCAAGGGCCTGGTTCTTAAAGAATATTCGCCGGGTATTGTCTCTAGCATAACCGGGGTCCCCGTAGATGTGATAATACGATTGGCCCGGGAATTCGCTACTACTAAGCCAGCGGTGGCTATTGGACTGAGGGGTGATGTCCCTTCGCAGATGGCAGTCCATGCCTTAAATGCCCTGGTAGGAAGTATTGATAGCCCAGGTGGAGTATTGGTAGCCCGGGATATCCCCGTTCCCGAATTACCCCCGATAGAGCCAGACGAGATTTCGCAAAAAGGGGCCCAGATGCCTCATATCGCCCAGCCGGCTAAAGAAAAGTATCTTTTAGCTGACTATTTACCCCATACCTTCCTGGAAAGGGCTTCAACGGGTGAGCCTTACAAATTAGAGGCCCTCTTCTTATATCAAACCAATCCCATATTTTCCTCTTTTAACCCGGAAGGGGTTGCTGGGGCATTGGACAAAATCCCTTTTATTGTTAGCTTCTCCTCTTTTATGGATGAGAGTAGCCAGCAGGCCGATCTGATTTTACCAGACCATACTTACCTGGAGAGGTGGCAGGACGACCCGGTCTATAACCTGAAAGGATACCCTATTATTGGGCTAAGAAGACCCGTGGTAAGCCCACTTTATGATACTCGTCATACCGGCGATGTTATTATCCAGTTGGCCAGGGGATTAGGTGGCTCTCTAGCCCAGGCCTTCCCCGGGAAAGATTTTCCGGAAACCCTTCAATACTATTTTCAGAAGCTCTTTGAACAAGGCCGGGGAGACCTGGTAGGACAGGAATTTGAAGAGGCATGGTCTAAGCTCCTGGCCCGGGGCGGGTGGCGATCTCCTTCATACCAGACTGCCGAGGAATTTTGGCAAAGGCTGCAAGAAAAAGGGGGTTGGTGGGAACCTATCTATTATTATGGCGAGGGAGAAAGGGTCTTTAAAACACCTTCTCAAAGATTTGAGTTTTATTCCCAAATATTGAAGGAGAGGGTAGGGGTTCTGGCCGAAGAGAGGCTTAAGGCTATAGGGGTGCAGGTCCGGGGGGATAAGCTCTTTTTGCCCCACTGGGAGGCAGTCAAGCCGCCTGAAAGCAACGAAGAGCAGTATCCCTTTATCCTTAATATTTACCAGCCCCTGGTCTTTGCCGGGCTGATAAATGCAAGCCAACCCTTCCTGCAAGGAATCACCAGCCCAGCGCCTCTTGAAAGATGGGATTGTTGGATAGAGATAAACCCCGAGTTGGCCAAAAAATTGGGTATATCTTATGGAGACCAGGTATGGGTCGAGTCGCCCAGAGGTAAGTTGAGCTTCCGGGCCAAGTTGGTTGAGGGGGCGATGCCCGAAGTAGTTAATATCCCCCTGGGGGTTGGCCATAAGGCCTTGGGCCGCTGGGCAAAAAACATAGGAAAGAACCCCCTTTTAATAGTAGAAGGGCATTTAGAGCCTCTAACGGGAAGACCCCTTATCAATACTACCAGAGTGAAGATATATCGGGCATAGAGTGTGGGGATGGATTCAATGCAAAATGCAAAATTAGCAATTAGCATTTCAAAATCAATTCCTTCTTGTTAATTGCTAATTTTACATTGTTAATTTTGCAATGAAGGCAAAAGACGAAGTGGGTTTATGGAGGAGAAAGAAGGTATGGTCCGATGGGGAATGGTTATAGACTTAGACAAGTGTACTGCCTGCCAGGCCTGTGTAGTAGCCTGTCAGGTGGAAAATAACGTACCTCCGGCTGATCCCACAATAGATGCTCAATACCGAGCAATCCATTGGTTGCGTTTACTAGAATATCGGGAAGGAGAATATCCTCATGTCCGTACCCGGCTGATACCCCGGCCCTGTATGCATTGCGATAAACCGCCCTGTGTCAAAGTCTGTCCAGTAGGGGCCACTAATATAGGCAGTGAAGGGATTGTAGATCAGATTTATGGCCGCTGTATTGGGTGCCGGTACTGTACCACTGCCTGTCCCTATACGGTCAAATATATGAACTGGTACCGACCCCGATGGCCTGAGGAGATGAAAAAGGCCTTTAATCCGGATGTTACCATCCGGCCCAAGGGGGTAGTAGAGAAATGTACCTTCTGCTCTCATCGGTTGATAAAGGCCCGGGAGAGGGTAAGGGCAGAGGCCAGGGAGCTAGGCCCGGGTGATTATATCCCAGCATGCGTAGAGACCTGTCCGAGTAACGCTATGTATTTTGGCGATCTGGAGAACCCTAACGGCACGGTTTTTCAGTTGGCCCGCAGTCACCGGGCCTTTAAGCTATTGGAAGATTTAGGTACTGAGCCTAAGGTTATCTATCTTTCTGAGGGAGAATAGGATGGTAATAGATCCGAAGGTTATAGAAGCCGAAAGAGAGCTGGTAGCAAAAATAGATCAAGATGAGATCCTGTTCAAGCCGATTCTTAGTACAGGTAAGGGTTTTTATCTGGTAGCAGCGGCCTTGTTAACTATCGTGGTGCTGGCAGCATATGCCTATCTTGCCCAATTCCGCTACGGGCTAGGGGTAACCGGGCTAAATACCCCAACTTATTGGGGTGTCTATATAACTAATTTTGTCTTCTTTATTGGCATTAGCCATGCCGGTACCTTGATCTCGGCTATCTTACGGATAGCCCGGGCCGAATGGCGCCGCTCTATTACCCGCTCCGCAGAGGTAATAACGGTGCTGGTATTATTCTTTGGAGCGGGGAATATTATTATTGACCTGGGAAGACCTGACCGGCTCCTTAATGTCATCTATTATGGCCGCTTCCAATCGCCACTGCTCTGGGATGTGGTCAGTATAACTACTTATCTTACTGCCAGCTCTATCTATCTCTATCTACCATTGATACCGGATATAGCGTTGTTGCGGGATAGGGTCAAGGGGATCCGGCACTGGTTTTATAAAGTCCTGGCCCTGGGCTGGCGAGGTACTGAGCGGCAGATCCACTGGTTGGAGATAGCGATTGCCATCATGGCGATCCTGGTTATCCCGATCGCGGTTTCGGTTCATACGGTAGTGTCTTATGTTTTTGCCATGACTATCCAGCCCATGTGGCACAGTGCTATCTTTGGCCCTTATTTTGTGGTGGGAGCTATCTTTTCTGGTATCGCAGCCATTATAATAGCTATGGCTATTATCCGGCGAGTGTATCACTTAGAGGACTATCTGAGGCCAGTCCATTTTGATTATTTAGGTGTCTTACTTCTGGTTATGTGCTGCCTCTGGTTCTATTTTACCTCCTGTGAATATCTAACAGTGTTTTATGGCGCCGAACCTGTCCACCTGGCAGTCTTTTATTCTAAGATCACGGGACACTACGCACCCTATTTCTATGCCATGTTAGCTACCTGTTTTGTCATACCCTTTGCTATCCTGGCTAATGGTAAGACCCGCAATGTGACCGGCTGTGTCATTGCCTCTATCGCAGTCACTATAGGTATGTGGCTAGAGCGGTTTACCATTGTAGTGCCGACCCTGGTCAATCCCCGCCTCCCTTATGAGCGTGGTATTTATATGCCTAGTTGGGTAGAGTGGTTCATTTTTGCGGGCTGTTTTGCCTTTTTTACTCTCCTCTATATGCTATTTACTAAACTATTCCCTATTGTATCCATTTGGGAGATAAGAGAAGGTCGCGAAAAATCCCTGGCTGAAGTAGAAGAGAGGCTAAGGACGTATTTGCCTTTTAAAGAAGAAGTAAGCAGTAAGAAGTAAGCAGTGAACAGTACACCGTAGAGCACGCAAAAGAGGATATTGGGTCATTGGGTGACTACGTTATTGCGCCATTACTTAATAACCTAATAACCCAATAACGTAATGACCTATCGAGGGTCTTTGCGTGCTTTACGGTATAATTTTGGATTAACTTAGATGGGTCCAAGGGAGGAAGGGAATGGGTATAGTTAAGATAGTTGTTGGTCTCATGACCATAATAGCAATTCTGTCATCACTTGCAGGAGCGGAGGATTATCGTCTCCCTAGCAATCCAGTTGAGGGCTCCCGGATCTTTATTAACAAGGGTTGTATCAAATGTCACGCCATAAAAGATGAAGGAGGGACTATTGGGCCTGATTTGGGCAAGGTGAGTATAGGTGGGACCTTGCTGGATATGGCTGGTGTTATGTGGAACCATGCCCCCTATATGGAAGGGGTAATGAAGCAAGAGAAGATTATCTGGCCAGTATTATTGGGTGAAGAGATGGCCAGTCTTATAGCCTATCTCTATTTCGTGAACTATTTTGATGAGCCGGGTGATCCTGCAGTTGGCCAGGCCCTTTTTGTGAGTAAGGGTTGCATAAAATGCCACAGCATAAACGGTAGTGGTGGTAAAATCGGACCGGGTTTAGACAAATTTAAGCAGAATGCCTCCCCCATTGTTATCACTCAGGCCATGTGGAATCACGGTCCCCAAATGTCAGCTAAGATGAGCCAGTTAGCTATTCAGCCACCGCAATTCCAGGGGAAAGAAATCATAGACCTATTGGCTTATATCAAGACCCAGGCTAAGGGTAGGATTGCTGGAGGGACGGCTTATATGCTTCCTGGGAACCCCCAGGAAGGGAGAAATATTTTTGTAGAAAAGGGTTGTATCAAATGCCATGCCGTAAGGGCTGAAGGCGGTACCACTGGCCCGGATTTAGGAAAAAGGGCCACAGAACTATACCGTAGTGTTAATCAAGTAGCAGGCATCATGTGGAATCATGGTTCTACTATGTGGGCTAAGATGAAGGAAAAAGGAATAGAAGTCCCCAAGTTTTCTGGTAAAGAAATGGCCGACCTCATTGCTTATCTCTACTTTATCCGTTATTTTGATAAACCAGGAGACCCGATAAAGGGCCCCAGGTTATTTTCTGATCGGTGGTGCATAAAGTGCCATAGCATCAAAGGGGAGGGGGGAAAGGTAGGCCCAGATTTAGCAAAGGTAAAGGGTATCTCTTCACCGGTAGACTTAGCAGCCATGATGTGGAACCATGTCCCGATCATATATAAGGAAACCGTTAAGCAACAGATCCCCTGGCCCCAGTTTCAAAAAGGAGAAATGGCCGATATATTAGGCTATTTGGAGGCGACGCAGGAAAAACCCAAGTAGGAGAGAATAAAATTGCGGATTGCGGAATAAAGGAGGGCTTAAATATGGGTAAAGAAGAAAAGGTTATCCTTACGGTCCAAATGACTAGCCTAATCCTGTTCTATCTCTTTGGGGCCGGGGTAATAACCTTTGTCTTATCGGTAGTATATCGCTCCTGGATGAATAATGATGCCTGGGTGCATGCCATCGTCATAGCGGCGATTATAATACCCGTATTTTTGATCTTAACCTTTGTCGTTACTGTGATATTTGTGGTTACCATCAAAGAAGGCAGGGAGGTGGAGAAGGAGGTTAGGTTATGAGAATAGTCAGGAAAGTATTGGTCTTTTGGTTTTGGGCTACCCTTGTGCTGAGTCCCGCACTGTTAATAGCCCAGGAAGAGTCTTATATTCTGCCCGGTGATGCTAAGCAGGGCTGGCAAACGTTTTATACTAAAGGGTGTATAAAATGCCACGCCGTCTGGGGAGAGGGAGAAAGGATTGGCCCAGACCTCTCTCAAGCACCGGCTGGCCAGCATATGACTGCGGCCGGGCTAATAGCAGAGATGTGGAACCACGGCCCGGAGATGTGGGGAAAGATCACCACTAAAGGGGCTGAGCATAAACAGATTACCCAGGGAGAGATGGCTGATATTTTCGCCTTCTTATATTTCATCCGTTATACGGATGAGCCGGGCGACCCGCCTAAGGGCAAAGAACTATTGACCGCCAAGAAATGCGCTGAATGCCATGGGATCGCTGGTAAAGGGGGAAAGATCGGGCCGGACCTGACTAAATGGTCTATGTATACTAATCCCATAGTCTGGGCCCAGATGATGTGGAACCATGCTACTAAGATGAAGGCCGAGATGGGGAAAAAGGGTATACCTTGGCCAGAGTTTAAAGGGAATGAGATGGTGGACCTCATTGCCTATATCAGAAGTATTAAGCCCGCCGCGGAAAAAGTCTACCTATCCCCCGGTGACCCGGCCGAAGGGAAGACCCTCTTCTCCCAAAAGGGCTGTATTAAATGCCACGCTATACGGGGCAAAGGGGGTAAGAAAGGGCCAGATTTAGGAGAAAAAAAGGAATTCCCACCTACTTTGTCACAACTAGCCGGCCGCATGTGGAACCATTTTCCGGGCATGTGGGAAGAGATGGAAAAGGAAAAGGTCTCTATACCAGAGCTATCGGCTAAAGATATGGTCAGTATCACCGCCTATCTCTTTTCTGTTAGATACTTCGACCCACCAGGAGACAAGGAGAGAGGGGAAAGGGTTTTTACCGAGCGAAAATGTAGCCACTGCCATACCGTAGGAGGTAGGGCTAAAGAGACTATAGGGCCGGATTTGAGCGGTTTGCGGGGCAAAGTATCACCCATATTGCTGGCTACGGCCTTATGGAACCATGGTCCTGATATGTTCAAGCGCATGAAAGAAGAAAACATCCGTTGGGAGAGGGCTAC
>MHDQ01000291.1:0-12888 GCA_001803565.1 Nitrospinae bacterium RIFCSPLOWO2_12_FULL_45_22
TATACCCTTGTGGGGTGATAATCCCCCCCCTACCTTGCCTTTTAGCGTTTTCAAGTTCTTTAATCTCTCTTTGAGAAAGATCTATCCCCATACTCCTTAGATTCCAGGGGGTAAAGATAGGGGTTTTTATTATTACCTTGCAATCAATCTTCCCTGTATTCCCCTGACCAAGACCATGTCCAATGACAGGCACTTCTCGCTGTCGTCGGGTCATATCAGGATCGAATCTTACAAAGTTATAGGGATTAATGAAAAAAGGCATTACCTTACCTCTCCTTCGTAAAGTTTCACGGGCCTATAGAACTTATGCTCGATTAACCTACCTTCCTGGTCTAAATCCCTCATAACATAACTGTATATAATAAGTCGGCATCTATAGATCTTTTTAGGGTCGCTTACCTTCAAAGGATAGGAGAGAAACCTTGGTATTTGTCCTTCATACCATTCATCGGGTTTATCGTTGGTGCTTTCCCCCCAGAGATAGATATCAATGGGGTCGTTTTTAGATATTTCTTTGGTATTTTCGTTGGGGAAGAAATCTTTTAAGGCTCCTAAAATGGTATCTTTATCGGTTAAGAGAAAGATGTGATAACTCTTGTCATGATGGCTTTCGGCTTTATGCCATCTGCATTCGGCCTCTGCTCCAAAAATCCTCACCTTATCCCACACTTCTGGGGTAGTCTCTCCTCCATTGAGAACAATCCTTTTCTTGGTTTTATCATAATTAAAGAATTCGAAGAGAATGCGTGCAGCACTTTCCAGGATAATGTATTGGAAAGAGGTTATGTCTGCCACTCGCTCAATAATATCATTGAGGCTATCTACATAATTAAAGGTCACCTTACTCAAACTAGCTTATCCTCCGGTATGTTTTCCAAAAAATAGTCCTTACTCATTTCATGTGGTAAAGTGTAGACAGAGTTAATGAAGCCGGTATCATCTTCAGCACTCCAGAGCTTCTTTAGTTCACCGAAAAGGGCCTCCTTCTGCTCCGAAGTTACAAACTTATAGGTATGCCTGAAGCCATTGGATATAATGGGTGGACAATGGGAAAGGTTTATCTCCTCCGTGCCCATAAAATCCTTATGCCAATACCTATTATCATTTATCAGCTTGCCAACACCCATCAACTTCCCATCAGGTGGTTTGTATCGCCCAAAGTAGGTGATAGAGATTGATTCTATCTCACCTGATACCTTACCCAGGCCCCTTGATTTTCCAAAGCCTAACTTCACTATTTGATCCTTAAAGTCATCAAAGATGTATCCCAGTAAGCCTAGTTGCCATAGTTCAAAGGTGGTAAGGAATATGTCGTTAAAACTGAAAACTTTATTCTCTTCTTCCACTTCATAGTTAAAGAGGACACCTGACTTTGCACTACTGGTAAACCTATCTATCCCTACCCCGTGCCTCCTGGGAAGCCTTACAAACTGGTTGCTATAGGTAGGGGCACTGGTATAGTCACTATAACCATCTGGAATCTCTATCCTACTTTTCAGAAAATTGCATCCGAAGAGTTTGCAGATCGGACAAGCATCCCTGTAAACTTTATAAGAATCCAGATCTTCCTTTATGTATTCCTTTCTCAGGATAAACTTATCAGAACAGGAAAGGTCGTCCCCAATGCTTGATCTTTTTGCTCTTCCCTGTTTATCTTTCTCTATCTTAGAAAAGGGATTGCAGGTACCATCAGTAGTGCCTTTAAGGGTTCTGGCAATCCTTTCTGCATAGCTCCTTATAACTCCTTTCAATGACGAGCCTGGAATATAGGGTACAACCCTATCATTTCGCATGGTCCTTACAAATCCTATGGAAGGAAGGTCCTTTTTGTCTCTGACATTGTAAAATCGCATATAATCATTCAGGATATTTCTCTTTTCTAAGCTTTCAGAATCGAGATCTTGTTTTATTAATAATGGGCCTTCAGTCTTTATCTTAAAAACTATCCTACATTCATTGAGAGCAATTTTAAGCATCTGACCCTCCTCTCACTTTATGTCCGGGAAAAAGGGCTTTAGGGAATTCTTGATAAAATCCTTTATGCCGATTTTATCTTCATCGGCTATTTTCCCCTCCAGGAGATAACCTGCCACCTTTCTTTTGTCTCCTTTAAAGTCTATCATCGAGACCTTTGCACTATCTTCCGACTTATCTTCCAACTTGCACCTACCTGTACCCCTGGAGGTAAGCCCCCCTATCCTTGTCCCGTCAAGGAGCTCCCTGAGACCAATAGCTGCAAGAGCCAAGTCTTTATCATTGGGGTTTTCAATGGCTATTCTGAGATTGAATGTATGGTTAACGGGTAAGACCTCATAGTCGTACTTCACCCCTTCTACTGCCGTTCCGGTATCCCTATCTATTCCTACCCCATCTCTGATTTCCCTATCTTCTGTATATCCACTATCAGGGGTAAGGTCATCTACAAAGAATCTTGAACCGAGATAAGGAAAGCCAAAGAGGTGGCAGGTATCACAGAGGGGTCCTCCTACTCCTAAGTCGTTTCCATCCTTGGTCTTTCCAGTTGTTATAATACTCAAAATCTCATCTTCTTTATCCTTTTCTCTAAGGGCATTTTTAAATCTTTCGCTGCATTCATCCTGGCTAAAAAGCGTACAGGTCCTAAAAGGGCTGCCTAGGGCTTTTGCTATCCTTTCTACCGTGCTTCTGAAGACCCCTTTGAAGGAAGAACCAGGGATATAAGGTCTACCATCATTGTATCTCACAATGGTTGAGTCGGTTTCGGGTGAACTCTCCCCACTACCTATATGTAAGGGGGTAAGGAGTACTATTCCCCCTTCAATAATATATCTCTTCTCTAATTCCCGAAACATATTATCTCTCCTTTTCTTCGTTTATTTTTTGTTTATCTGGTACCATCCTGACAAATAACCCATAAATTCCCTAGTAAGGCTAAGCCAGACGATCTCTCTGTTTAGTTTAGGAAAGGAGTTCATTATCTCATTACACCAATTATCTATATTGTTCTCCAAAATTTCCTTTATCTGCTCTCCAAAATCTGTTGTTTTTTCTTTCCACTTTTTAATCTTGTCATCGAGGAACTCTAGGATAAAGGTCTTATCTCTTTTCAAGATAACTCGCTCTAGGCCTTTTATTTGGCTATCTTCTAATTTTTGATAAGCCTTTGTTTGTTCTATAATTCTTTTTGCTTCTTCTAAGAGGGTACCTGAAAGATCCGCCCTTTTCACCTTTATATTTATTATTAGCTTAGTATCTACCATAATTGAGTTCCTATATAATGGAAGGGATGGCAGGAAATTATCTCTCCAAAACCTTCATTTTTTTTGAAGCCTATGCCTTCTTTTTCAATTTTTTCCAAAACTCCTGTGAGTTCATCTATCTCATTATCTGTCAGTGTATTATTTGACTCGAATAGGAATACAGAGCCCTTTGGGATCACTATCTCGTTATCCTTAGGTAACCTCCAGGCAGCATTCCATCCTGAAAGGACTCGACTACCTGTATAAAAAAGCTTTAGGCTGAACCTTTTTAATATATTGTGCTTAAATCGTTTATACAGTTCATCATGGTCTATATAAGAAAGGTATTGAAAATAGTCATTCATAATGATCACATCTGATTGAAGGTTAAGAGTGAAGTAGAATCTTTTTTCTATTCCAGCATTTCGTATGGCACGGTTTAATTTTTTAAGCCTATCACTTACACTATCTTCAGGGGGGAATGAATCTTCCTCTGAAATTTCTTCCAGCTCTACCAATCCCATCCCTCGAGTTCTTCCGGTACCGAGATAGAACTTCTCTCCTCTTTTGAGGTAGCTATCCAATTGAGTATCAGGCATGATTACAGGACCAATAAAATATTGGCCCTTTTCTATAGCCTCCTTACTATAGAGGATCCCTGGTTTACTTGTTTGTAAAAGATCAGAAATCTCATTATGGGCTATCTCTCTCTTTTTCGCAGTAATAGTTTCGAAATGGTCTCCAACTTGACAATAAAATCCCCCTATTGCCTCCATAGGGGCACCACATTCCGGGCACTCATCCTCCATCTCACCGGTATATTCATACCTGAGGAACTCGATCAGAAAATCTTTTATGCCATGGTTTCGCCTGATGCCTTGTCTTTGTTTTTCAAAGCCTTTACTTGCCTTACATGTCCTTGAAGTGGCAGGAAGTATTTTAATCATTATCCCCATTGGAGAATCACCCTCCGGGTAAAGGTTTCCGAACCTTACAGAATTGCCATTAAATAATGACATGAAGTCTATATCCACTTCGGGATTTGAAAGCTTCTTATCCCTTATGTATCTATTAGCTAGATAACCCCTCAAAACCGTCCCAGGAATATAATCTAGGGTTCGGTTTATATTGCCTTCATCCCTCATGCTTGAAATAGAGAGGGGAGATAGGGTCTTAACCCGTATGTATCTCTTCATTTCTCTCTCATTACTGGAGATTCCTTATAGATTCGGAAATCTCCTTTTCTTGAATCAGACTTCCATTTATTTTAGCCTCTTCTATTCGAGTCTCTATTACTCCAATACCTCTACTTTTTGCTCCTCCAAGCCTATCCATAAACTTTATGCTAGCCATTAGGAGAGCAAATTCGGCAGGAATAACCCCTTTAGGATTTTGAAGGGTTATTGTCCCATTTATTTTGCCCTTAAATACTAGCCAAGGGGAGCAGACTTCGGTAGTAAAGAACCTCTTAGGTCTTGTGATCCTTAAAGACCGGCTAATCATATTGGCATTTCTCTTGTCTACCTGGAACATCTTTATATCATCTTCTGACAGGGGGATTAGAGAATCTTTATCTATTTCGGCATCATAAAAGTTGAATCTTCCTTCATGGAAAGGGGAACCAAAGATTTGGCATATGGCGCAGCAGTCTTCAATTCTTGCCTTCCTACAAGGGTTGTTCTGCCCGTAACAGGAAGAAGTTATTGAATACGTAAATATCATGGAAAGCTTCTCATAGTGATCCCTTAATCTGCCTTTGATAGAAGACCCAGGAATGTATACCAATCCATCCCTTTCCCTCTTATCCCGTATAGTAGTCTTATCAAGGATGCCAGTAAGCCCTACTCCTGTCCCGATATGGAGAGGGCTTTTAAGATGAATTAAAAACTCAATTTCTACTCTATAATCCATAGCTATTACTCAATAAAGTCGTATATTTCAATTAGATCGAGTATAGGAGTGGAATATTCTCCATTTTCATCTTTCCATGGAAATTTATCCAAATTAAATTCTCTGGAAAAGTTATCTAACACTTCTCTTACTTTAGGTTTTAGCCTGGCCTTTAATAGGAGTAGTTCATACATTGCTTGTCCTTTGCCTTTGAATAAGGAATTATACATCTGTGCCAGTTTATTTTTTGGAAAGGGTATCTGTTTGAACCTCTCCACTTCCAGAAGAAGTTTAGTTAAATCGTCAGAATCTGGGAAACTGCTAAGCACTCTGTATGGTCTTTGGTAAAGTTTTACATATCCTTCCTCATAAGAAAGTTCTTTATCTCGTATGTAATCCAATTCATTCGTGGAAGATGTTGTAATAAGGGCAAAATCCAGAACACTGGCATTCTCTTTTGGGGTGTTAGAATATAATCTGTTACTCAATTTTTTAGCTGATTTTAGCAGATCATCAGAAAAGGTAAACAACCTGAATAGGGGGAACTTCGAGTGAGCAATAACCACCCCCGCAGATATAGAGACTTCCATATTCTTCTGAATAGTACTCAAATGAAAATTCTTACAAAACTGGTGGGCTACCTTAATCGCCCTATTACCAGGAACTAATACGATAACATCGTCACCCCCGATTAAGACAAACTCAAAGGGATAATAGTTCTTTCCACTCTTAGGTATAGGTTTCATATTTTCAGCTACGGCTCTGAATATCTCTTCTTTGGTAATCCTTGAAATTTCCAAACTGAATGTTGAAAATTCTTTCTCATTGTTAATTCCTTGTATCTTCTGGCCCATTCTGTTGCCATCGCAATATATTAATCCGATGTAATTATCAGATTCTTCACCTATATCACCAATATCCTCAGGATTATCATATGCTATATTAACTGGCCAATAAGAAACAGGATTATTCCCCAACCATTGAGTAAAAGCATTGTAAAGAATGTTTCTGCCTGAGATATTCCTTTTATACTCACAAGATTTGCATAAAAAGTCATCGCCTATTCTCTTGGATACAGGGTAAAGGCCACAAGATTTACATATTTTCGAATACGGGAGTTGATATAACTGAGAATTAATGCACTTTGACTCCTTGTTTTTTCTAAGCTTCTTCTCTCCACGCTCATTAACCTTGCCAAAACTTTGTATAAGCTCATCCTCAGCGGTCTCTTCTATGCTCCCGGTAATAGTGGCTGAGATAGACTCGTTTTCATATAGGGCTCTCTCCTCAAGAATAAATTTTTTGGCCTTGTCTTTATCCCCAAAGATGGCCTTTGCCGCTCCCCCAGCAGCATAAATACACCTTAAACCACCTGCACCTTCCACCCTCTGTTTAACCTCCTGGCTATTATTCAAGTCATTCAATATTGCACTTGCACCCCTTATCTCTTTCAGCTTATCAGTAGCGAAAATATAAGAGTGTATCTTATCAGTATCTAAGGAAACGAGATAAAGCTTTTCTTCCTCCATTCCTTTTAACTCCTTATTAAGAGTGATATTTTTGATCCTAGGGCTCCTATGTCAGATTAGCAATTAGTGGTTTCATGAATATTCCTCTCCTTGTGCCTTTATTAGATTTTCTAACAGGTCTTCAGCCTCTTTGACGAATTCCTTTGCCTTTGCCAGTTGATTCATCGCCTCATCTTCTGTTACCACTTTATAGTCTCCATAGTCAGCTTCTTCCCTCTCCCCTTTTGCATCCTGAATGATGCGGCTGGCGGTTCTATCCATAAGGCCCTCCTTTACAAAATGCCGGTTGAAGAGGGAGATGACTCCTGAGTGTTTTCTGCTATCCAACCCTTTTAGGGCAAGGAGGGCCCGCGCTGCCATAAGGATGGCATAATAGGAACGGCTGACAGAATCTTCAAATGCGCTAGATTCGAGAAGGATCTCGGCTGCCCGTATCTTCTCTTTAGCCTTACTCATGCGATAACGGGCAAGACCGATCTGATGTTGTTCGATCATAGCGGGATACCTTCTCGTTCAATGTATTGGATAAATAGGGTTCTGAAATATCGATTTTTTCCATACTCCTCCTGGCTGTAAATCACAGGCGAGATATTACAATCATAGTCCAGATTAATATCAGCAGCCAAACCACAGATCTCTTCATGTATCCTCCAATCTTTCGATTTTACTATTATCAATATGTCTATATCAGATTCCTGGTCAGAGTCTCCTCTCACTTTAGAGCCAAATAGCTCTATTTCCTGTAATTCATCGCCTAGAAGCTGTCTGAGCTGGTGGCTAAATAATTGAAGCCCCTTTCGTTCTTTATCGGTTAAAAATCTATCGTATCGATTCTTCATAATCTCCGTTCCTCATAACTATTTCCGCCCGATATTCAGGATGTATCTGCAACAGATGAGGGATGCCATTCTAAATTACTTCTTCCTCCATTTTAAAATACCTGATTCTACAAATTCTCTAGACTCAAGGATATGACCTCCCTTGGCTATTATAACACTAATCTAAATAAAGGGAGTCAAATTAAAGACATGGCTAAACCCACCCCACCGAGTAGAGCCTTTATAGGCAGGCAGAAAAGAGGGACACAATGGCTTGGCAATAAAACCAAAAGATTGCAAAAGTGAGATTTATCTGCTGGACCATTGCTGGATAACCCCTTTCTCCATATAGGGTAAGCCCAGGGTTCTTCTTACCTCGGAATGGATCATCTCTATCCTTAAGAGTATCAGGGCCTCTTCCTGGCCCATTCCAGTAGGGAAATTCTCCTTTTTATATAAAAGGTCTAGAAATTCTGCATCTACATAAGTGGGGAGGCTCCAGTAGCTAGCGGTACGGAGATGGCTGGGTAGACCGTGATGGGTGAAATAAATGGGTTCTGGGGCGCCAATAATCGTATCATGCAGCATGATATCACCTTTCGGGTCATGGAGATATATCCTGAGGGTAGATTTATCAATCCCTTTCGGGGTTAATTGCTCAAAGAGTAGGTATTCATTCTTTTCCTTAGCAGTGAGATCCAGGAGCTCATTCTGCCTGACCCAGAGTTGCTGCGCCCGGCATAAGATGGCATTGGGTCTGGTAGCAATTCTCCTGGCATCAATAGGTATGATATGGGGTAGGAAAATCCGGGCCAGCCGGTAGCTATGTTTCAATTCCGTGATCTCCTGGCCTTTGCTGAAGATGGTCTTAAGCTCATGGCAGATATCCG
Organism: Nitrospinae bacterium RIFCSPLOWO2_12_FULL_45_22; assembly: GCA_001803565.1. Classification (GTDB taxonomy): domain Bacteria; phylum 2-12-FULL-45-22; class 2-12-FULL-45-22; order 2-12-FULL-45-22; family 2-12-FULL-45-22; genus 2-12-FULL-45-22. The sequence goes on from MHDQ01000291.1 coordinate 8,346, forward strand.
AGTCGGGTGTACGTATAAGTTCTAGATATTCGTTAGCAAGCTGGGTGATAATTTTTTTCGAGGCCTTAGCTTCCCCTCTGGCAGAGAAATCTATCTGTTTGAGTTTTTCTAGAAATTCTCGGCCAGTGTTCCTATAGGTTCGGCCTATGATACGAAAATCCGTCGCTTCATCCCAGATGAGAAACTTTGCCACCGGACTCCGGGTAAAGCGCCAATCAGATGGGGCTTGTTTCTCCAACCCTTCTTTGATCCGATAAATATGAGCTCTGGCATCCGCCTCGGAAAATTTGAAGCGATCCCTGGCCCTTTCGATAAGATGGGCTTCGGTCTTCTCAATGCTTATATGGGCCATCTTCAATTTCTTTTTCTTTAAAGTTGATTTATCCTCGCTTCCTGGCCTTCCAGTCTCAATAGAGGGTGGGAGCTGCTAAAATAAGGGAAAATAAGATTTTAACCACAGATGAACACGGATAGATATAGATTGGGCCACGAAGGCACTAAGACACTAAAAAGCTCAAAGCTTAAAATGCAAAGTGTAAAATTAAGGTAATTATTCCTCAGCTTTGCACTTTTAGCTTTGCGTTTTACGTTTCCCTGGTGTCTTAGTGTCTTTGTGGCAGGGGAAGGGTAGCTGATTGATCCGTGTCCATCTGTATCTATCCGTGGCAAATATTCATAAAGCTTTGTTTGGCTAAACTTTTACAAAAAAACTTTCTCTTTTTGTTACTGCTCACTCCTCACTGCTTTCTGCTCCCTCGGCCCTCAGGCCGCCGTTTCAATCCCGTATAAATCCGGTCTAGTCTTCCTACAAGTGGATAGAAGCTCTATAGGGGAGCTTATCGAAAAAGTTTCAATCCCGTATAAATCCGGTCTAGTCTTCCTACGAAAGGAAGTTTATGGTAGATCCACTGATCTACCTAAGTTTCAATCCCGTATAAATCCGGTCTAGTCTTCCTACAAATGCACGCCAAGGGAGGAACAAAATATGTTTTACGAGTTTCAATCCCGTATAAATCCGGTCTAGTCTTCCTACTTAAAAAAAGCAGCGCTAGGCCAGATGAAAAAAATTGAGTTTCAATCCCGTATAAATCCGGTCTAGTCTTCCTACACTATTAGAATTAATTGAAAAGATATTCACTGAAAGTTTCAATCCCGTATAAATCCGGTCTAGTCTTCCTACATTCAATCCGCTCTAAGATGCTTATCCGTTTTTAAAGTTTCAATCCCGTATAAATCCGGTCTAGTCTTCCTACATTTTTGACGTGGCGACAAACAAAATATCGGATTTTCTGTTTCAATCCCGTATAAATCCGGTCTAGTCTTCCTACTTAGGAAAAGCAGTAGGACAACATCTCATCATTGAAAGTTTCAATCCCGTATAAATCCGGTCTAGTCTTCCTACCCCTTCAACTGATAAATAAAAATTTTTATCATCTTGAGTTTCAATCCCGTATAAATCCGGTCTAGTCTTCCTACTTTAGAAAGAAAGCAGAAGAGGCGGCTTTTTCTGATTTAGTTTCAATCCCGTATAAATCCGGTCTAGTCTTCCTACCATAGACATTCCCACTTGGGTCACTTGTTATTTGTATTCTGGGTTTCAATCCCGTATAAATCCGGTCTAGTCTTCCTACAAAATCATATCATGTTCAGAATAAAAATACTGTCTTTTAAGTTTCAATCCCGTATAAATCCGGTCTAGTCTTCCTACGTGAGATAAATGAAACGGATAATTGTATATTTAGTTATAGTTTCAATCCCGTATAAATCCGGTCTAGTCTTCCTACATAAATATAGCCGTCTTCAATGAGGCATTTCGGATGAGGTTTCAATCCCGTATAAATCCGGTCTAGTCTTCCTACGCATCTTTAACAACACTGTTGGAAGCAACAAAATAAAAGTTTCAATCCCGTATAAATCCGGTCTAGTCTTCCTACGTAAACCCCATGGGCAAACCAATGCCTTATACTTGTGTGTTTCAATCCCGTATAAATCCGGTCTAGTCTTCCTACTGCACCCTCTTTTGAAGCTGATGGGATAAGGGTTTGAGATGCCCATTCCGCTAACCTCCTTAGAAGAGAAAAAATTTATCCCTTTTATATCACTTTTTTTGTTATTTTTCAATAGCAAAAATACCATCCAAATACAGATCAGTTGCCGGTCTCCCATTTTTCCCGCTAACCTACCCCCCAAAAGGCGTATTTTTACTCCGCCCTTCCGAATTATGTAAACTTTGACGGTATTAAATCACCACCAGTTCATCGGGAGGCTCTGACCCTTTCTGTCCATAAGACTCCCGGTTCCCTGCACACCTATGGCATAGGTAATAGATCTTGAGGCTGTCTCCTTCAGGATCAATAATGGCCCGGACCTCCTGGATCATCTGCTGCAGATACTTTTCGTCCAGACTGCATTCAAAGACACTATATTGTACCCTGGTGCCATAGTCCTTTAAGAGGTCAGCCAGTTTATTTCTCCGCTTATCATCTATGATATCGTATGAGACCACCACAAACATAATATCACAGTTGGGGCTATTCCAACAAAAAGGGAGTATACAGTTCCCGGGAGCGAATAGTACGGGCTAGTCTATGGGCCTGACGCTGAAAAAGGGTACGAAAAGATATCTTCTCGCCCGTGAATGAGTCCTGAAAAAGCTCATTCATTCGTTTCTCGTATTGGGTAAAGTATTGCTTTAAGGATTCAGGTTTAAGGAGGAAACCACCATCGTCTGCTTCTTTAAAATCCTCAGGGGAGAGGACCCGGTTATTGAGCAAGAAAAGGGTGAATCTATCAACTATGGGGTGACGGAATTCCTCTACCATATCCAGGGCCAGGGAGGGCCTGCCATAATCTATGCCATGCAGATAGCCGATATAGGGATCAAACCCGATGGCAAAGAGCAGGGATAGGATTTCACTGGTTATCAAGGTATAGCCGAAGCTCAATAAGGCATTAACCGGGTCTCTGGGTGGCCTTCGGCTCCGGGTAGAAAAGGCCAACTCTCCCCGAAACATCCGGCCAAAGGCCCGAAAGTAAGTGGCAGTAGCCTGACCTTCAATACCTAAGAGGCTCGAAACCGGTAAATTATCCTTCAATCTCATGAGGCTCTGCTCCAACCCTTCGAGCTGGGCCGAGAAGTCTGACTCAGGATAATTTCTGGCATATCTCTTTATCAGGGCCCGGGCATTCTTTATCTTGGCCTCTACCAGGAGCCGGGCATGCCCTCTCTGAAATTCATCATCCAGGTATCTTTCGTATTGGGCTATGCGTAGTAAGATATTCTTAGACTCCGCCGGTGCCAGCCTCCCCCGGAACTTCCCTCTATGGGAAAGATAACATAGATCAATGCCCGAGTCCAAGAGAAAGGCCACGGCCTGCGAGGTTACTTGAACGTTCCCAAAGATAAGGAGCCGATCCAGGTTAATAGCTGGTATCTCGGCTATGGTCTCTTTCCCTTTGGTAATAATCAATCTCCGTGAGGTCTTCTTTACTACACTTCCCTGTTCAGTGATATAGATGGTTCTCACAGGCTCCCCCTACAGCTCTATTACCCAGATCATTTTATCGCCTTTTTTCACCCGGGTTAAATTACCCAGGCTGGTAGGAAGAGAATCTATCTCTTTTGCTTGAAAGAGGCGAGTCAACTCTTCTTCAGTATCTCGAATCTTGAGTTCTATATCATTCCGGCTTTTCTTCATTGCTATATAGCTCTCCAGCAACTGCTCTACCAAAGGTTCTGGAGGCCTTTCAATAGCTGTTTCCAGGCCGGCCGCAGGGGCCGTAGTTTCTTGGTCGGGAGCAGGTACTTGCGGCTCTTGTGTAATTGCCGCATCAAGCTCCTTATCTTCAGGAGGTTCCAGAGCGGTATCCGGGCAGGAAATTCCGGTAGGCTCTTCCTGCTCTTGTGCCTTTATCTTAATAATGGTATCTGGATCGGCATAGAGAACCGGGGAGGGATAACCTTTTTCCGGTACCGGAAACTCGCAATAACAGCCGATACTGGGGGTAAGATCACTGAGCCATTCTCTGATCCGGGGGCAGCTAACTGGATAGGGCTTCAGGCGCTTTATCCAGCGCCCGGTCCTATTAGGATCATAATTAAGACAATGGCCAATAATTTGGTGGAGAGCTTGTTTGCCTGCCTTTCCCAGAAGGCCCAGGGTATGGAGCAGGGTTAAACGCTCATAATGGCCAAGTTCTTGCTCAGATTCGGCCTTCCGGGCCAGGAAGCGGATCACATTACATCGCTCTAATACCCTCTTCACCCCCTCATTATCTTCTGAATCTTCTGGCATCTTGGGTGAGGGTAGCTTTTGGGCACGCAGAATCATACTGGCCTGCCGCAATTTTTCTGGGGAGATGAGTTCTAGCTGGGTCAATATTTCCAGTTGATTGTCATAGGGTTTACCGGCTGTATCAAGGAAAAGGGCACGTCTTTGATTTATCTGATGAATGCCTAAAGGTAGTTTTATCAAAGAGCCCAGGGCATCTTTGCTCACATAATCCTGTTTAGGAAAGATCTCCCAATGGATACCAGCCGGTG
>MHDQ01000291.1:12935-16115 GCA_001803565.1 Nitrospinae bacterium RIFCSPLOWO2_12_FULL_45_22
AATATATCCTTAAGAAATTCGCGTACTTCGGCGGCCCTTATAGGCTGAGAGAAAAAGAACCATAAATGCCTGCCTTTCCAGCCACTATCTTCGACATAAACCGGGATGCCCAAGCCCTTCGAGATATCTCGGAGTTTATGGGCTTCCTTCTGCACCAGCGCCTCCCATTCCGACCAGGTATCAAAGGGCTGGCATTGTTCGTTTATGGTCTGTTTGGTGAGATCAATATCAATAACCCCTACTTTAACGGTATTATCACTCCTCATCAGATATAGTCCCAGGGTAGTTTTACCTTGCAGATGACTTTGGACATCATCTGGGCTCAAGGGTTTATGCACTGGCATATAGCCGCTACGGCCAGTGTTATCTACCCATTGCTGGGCAAATACCCCTTCCCGGCCAGAGAAGAGGCGCAAGAACTGTTGGATCTGCTCAGTGGTATAAGCTACAACCGGGTCTGGTTTTTCTTCTTTTGCAACGGCATGCGCCGGTGGCGGCTCAGGTGGCTTTATATCGGGGTCTAATTCTCTGGCTCGAGCAAGGGCCTTCCGGGCAGCACCATACAAGCCCCATCTCCCCAGGGCAATCCCTAAGGCAAGATGGGCCTCTGCTGATTCTGGGGCCAGTTGCACTGCCCGTTGCAAGTAGCGGATGGCCTTATCCATCTTCCCTTGCCTGAGCAGGGCAACTCCGAGATGATATATTGCCTCTTTATGATCGGGCTTTATCTTTAATGCCTGGTAAAAATTCTCTCGGGCTTCCTCTTCCATTTGTAGGGCCTGACAAAGGATACCCCATTGGTAGTAGAGCTCGGCCTCGGTTGAAGGCAATTCCATCCCTTCCAGGACTATCTCTTTTGCCTTCTCTTCTTCGTTAGACTGGAGTAATAAGGCAGCCTTAAGGATCTGGGCTGGGATAGTGTCTTTGTGAGCATCCAGGATAGCATCTAGCTCCCTCTGCAGGTTCGCCTGGTCAGCAGCACTCATCTGGAAATAATTCAGCCACCCCCGCATAATACTTTTCAGCTTTGCCGCCAAATCTACAGGCGGTATCTCTTGGGCAGCCGATAATTGTTGTTCAATCTTTGCCTTCAGACGATCAAGAGCCCTGGATGTAGGCCTCTTACCCTCCGGAGTAAAATGGTATCCCAGGAAGACAAATCCCTGCTCCAGGGAGCAGATACGGGTCTTATCTTCATTGAACCGGAGGTAGAGCTTCTTTTCAAGGATTTCTCGGGCAATATCCAGGGCAGTTCGGGCCTCTTCTTCTGTGAGGCATAGGACTAAGATATCATCTGCATATCTAATATAGTGTCCTGGAGACCTGACCATCACCTCATCTAAGGGATGAAGATAGATATTAGCCAGCAAAGGAGAAAGGACCATACCCTGGGGTATGCCAATTGGGGCTCCACCCGGGGGCTTGATGCTGTCCTGTATCAGCCTCAGGACTTTGGCATCGGTTATCTTCAAAGAGATAAGCTCCACAAGGAGGGTCTGGTCTATGCTATCAAAGAAATTATCAATATCGGCATCTACGATCCAATGCCTACCTTTTTTGATATTTCGCTCGATTCGTGCTATGGCTTTATGGGCGGAGCGGCCGGGCCGGTATCCATAAGAGCAATCAAGAAACTGGACATCAAATATAGGTTGCAGGACCAGCAAGAGGGCTTCCTGTACAATCCTATCCCTTATAGCCGGGATTTTGAGCTCTCTCTCATCTTTCCCTTTAAAGCTCAATAAGGGAAGGGGTTCATACAGGTCTTGCCGGACCAGGTTTAGTAGGAGAGAAAGATTATCAGTGAGGTTGGCCTCGAAGTCCCCCAGAGAAACCCGGTCTATGCCGGGCGAGCCCATATTGGCCTTGACCCTCTGCCAGGCCTGACGGAAGTTTTCTTCAGTAGATAACTTTTGCCAGAGGGCGATATCCCCTTTCAATAAGAATCCTCCTTCACCTCAGAGCACGCAAAGAACGCTGAGAGGATAGTTACTCCGAGAGGGGTTGGGAGTAGTCAAAAGCCGAAGTATGATAACTAACCGTTCACTACTGAATAACCTCCAATATCTCTCCTACTCGATACGATATTTTCCCAGGCCATAAACAGTACCTTTGCCTACATGGAGATATTCACCAAGTTTTATAAACGGGAGGAACTCAGCCAGCTCACCCGCAAAGGTCATCTTATTTACAAAGCCACCCATCTTTATCCTGGTTTGCTGCCGCTGAGAATAGCGCTCCCAGTCCTGCCATTGCAACCCAGAATGTATGACCTTTACTTTCTCTCTTGCTTTCCCCAGGAGTGCTTTATAATCCAGCTCCCACTTATTATCACAGTGTATTTCTGCTAGCCAGGATAGTCTCCGCAGGATATTCTTCAGCAATATCTCAAAATCTATCTCCTTGGTCAGCCTCCCCTGGTATTTGATCCGGGTAGGGGTGCAGAACCGGAGGCTTATCTGCGAAGGCTCATACCTCTTAGCCTCGTCCGATACCTCAGTGAAGGTCTTTACTTGATACCGGGTAGTGAAGCTCCTGGTCTTTCCATCAAAGATAGATAAACCAGAGTCCTCATTGACATGGCCCAGGTTTTCAACCTTCACGATATGGTATCTACCCCTTCCCCGGCCGAGGCCTTTCCGGCCCAGCTCATCAAAGGTATAGACAAAATAAGGTAAATACTCTATGGCGCGGCCTATCAGGAGCAGGTTAAAGGCAAACTCTTCGTCTGGCTGGTAGTTCTGCTGCGGGGTAAGGGGCGGCTCTATTATAAAAGGGTGGGGGAAATAATTGGTATTCTTTCCGGTTTCACCCAGGGGGGGTGTCTCGAAGATGAAGGAATAGGAGCATTTCGCTCGCAGCATACACCGCAGGCAGTCCTGATTTTTTTCTATACATACTACCTGCTTAAAGACATTGCCAAATCCACCCCGCAGGGCAGAGCCTTTATAGGCAGGCAGAGAGAGGGGCTCAAGGGCCTGGCAATAAAACCGGAAGATAGCAAAGGTAAGGTTTATCTCGGGTTCCATTATTGGATAACCCCTTCTTCAGGTTTTTTTCTTCTCCCACTAGGGCACAAAAACTCCAAAATCGCAAGACCATTTGCCTGATGCCTAGCCCTGTTACTTAAATAGGTAACGGGCAGTAACCACTCGCTGTATCTGATTGGTCCCTTCAAAG
>MHDQ01000292.1:0-560 GCA_001803565.1 Nitrospinae bacterium RIFCSPLOWO2_12_FULL_45_22
CCTAGAAGGCTCTTATTCAGGGATGACATGCCTGATTGGGATATGCTCCCGGATATCCGCTACGATAAGATGTTTGAGGCTATTGGCTGCCACGGTGAGCAGGTAGAAAATCCTGAAGATATACGACCGGCTTTAGAGCGGGCCTTTAATTCCGGTAAGACGGCTGTAATAAACGCCCTGGTAGATAAAGATGTGATTCATCCTATGCTTCAGTCTCCCTTATTGGGTCAATTCCTTATGTGGCATCCTTATGAAGAGATGACAGACTTTGCCAAGAAGCTGGCCGAACCGGTCTTCCGTATGCTGGGACTTATAAAATAGTGAGTGGTGAATGGTAACTGGTGAGTGGTGAATGGTAACTGGTGAGTGGTGAATGGTAACTGGTGAGTAGTGAATGGTAACTGGTGAGTAGTGCCAATTAACCAATCACCACTCACCAATTAACCAGTAAAAAGGGAGGGAGGTGAAGGGGAAGATGGCCGAGGAAAAGATAGGGGAAGTAGTAAAATATTTCGCTAAGCCCGGGGTAGCTGCAATCCAGTTAAGCAAAGGCTCTCTGA
>MHDQ01000292.1:598-13824 GCA_001803565.1 Nitrospinae bacterium RIFCSPLOWO2_12_FULL_45_22
GAAAAGATAGGGGAAGTAGTAAAATATTTCGCTAAGCCCGGGGTAGCTGCAATCCAGTTAAGCAAAGGCTCTCTGAATATTGGCGACACCATTCATATAAAAGGGCATACTACCGACTTTGAGCAGCAGATCCAATCTATGCAGATCGAACACCAATATGTCCAGAGTGCTGGCCCGGGACAATCCATAGGTATTAAGGTAAGGGATAGGGTTCGGGAAGGAGATGCAGTTTATAAAGTTACTGCTGATTAGGTACACGTCATTCTTCGTAGCCTCAGCGCCTTGTGTTGCTACAAGTTTATGGGGGGGCAAGTTTAAAGATAAGGATACCGTGGGATATAGCCCCGTAAAGGAAACCGTTATTAGCCATCATGGTGCTGTAAGCAAGGATACCTTTACCTTTTGGCAGGGCATCGAGGCCTGGCCCGGTTTCTGGCAGAAGGGGTATGAAGTCAATACCCTGGCTATTTTCCTCAAAATAATATAGCCTGCCAGACCAGGCAGTCGCTATAGTAACCGCATTCCTGTGTTTTATATCCTGGATAACATCAAAGGGGAGGGGTTTTTTGTCTATAATCAAGCTCACTATCTTACCTCCGGGATAGGTAATACTCATTTGCCAGGAGCCATCCTCTGATCGTTCTGCTACCCACTTCTTACCCTGACGATCAAAACTCATAAAAAAGACCTCCCGGGCCATAATCCTCTGCCTAACCCGGCCATCAGGCCCCAGGACAAAGGTGTCATGCCGGACCAGATCACCCTCTAAGGAAAACATATCGGTATTGATAATCATCTCACCCGTTATAGGCGAGACAGCGATGCTTTTTGGAGCGATAATAAACCCTGGAAGGTGAATGAAAAACTCTTTTAAAAGTCTACCCGAAGGGGTTATGACCACTACACTACCACTTTTTCCTGCAGAACTGTAACGAGTAACATAAATCTCTCCCCCAGGGCCTTGATAAAGTTCATTAAGCCCCGCCCCCAACCCTTTAAAGTAGACAACCCTTTTGCTATTGGGGTTGACATAACCCATAGTGTCAAAAAAGGTAGTAAAATAGACATTATGATTTTCTGTATGGTAGAGGACATCAAGGAGCGATGCCTTCCCGTGTCCCACTTTTAATGGTGCCAGAAAGGTATCTTTCTCGGTATCGAATCTGCCAATAAGATAATCCCCTTCTTCGCGAAGGTCTCCTTGCGGGTCAGGCTCTTTAGCAGCAAAATATGCCCGCCAAAAGGGACTCTGGCCAAAATAGATGATCCGCCCATCTGTATCGGCAAACCAACTATCATAAACCTCCTTCCCCTGATTAGTCTGAAGGCCAATATAATAAGTAGTATTGCCTCTATGATTACTTTCCAGTAAATATGGGGAAGAGTTACGGCAGGACGATGGCTGGAATAGGAACAACCAGCTCAGAAGGAAAAGCAGGCAATTAATGTTTGGGTTTTTGCCCATAGGCCCACCAACCCCGACACCAAAAGTTGTTGCTAAACCAGGTATCTGAGCGATCAAAACGTTGCCAGAGAGCTAAAAACCTTTTCAAGATTCCTACAAAAACTCGTTCTAAAAATTGCGGTAGTATGAGTCTCGGGAAGGGATTATTGCCCTTAATTACTGTTCCTTCCAATCCGGCTTCTTTAAGAAAGGCATGATATTCTTGTCGTGAAAAACGGTTTTCAAAGAATTCCGGAGAAAGCCTTTGCCTTATCCATCCCCAACCCTTCTTCCATTTGAAAGTAAAGATAGCATACAAAGCCACCAGAGGGATATTGAAAAATAAATCTGCTAAAGTTTGAACCGAAAATCGCCCGGGAACAATATCAGCAAACAAGACCCCTCCGGGTTTCAAAACCCTTACCATCTCCCCTAACACGGGCCTAACATCAACAAAATGCTCCAGGAGACCAAAACTCATTACTGCCTCAAAACAATTATCAGGAAAAGGAAGGCTTAATACATCGCCCCGGACAAAGAATCCCTTTTGGCCATAGTAGTCAAAAGAATATTGGGCCAGTTGTAGGGCACTGCCAGCCTTATCGAGCATAGTGGTCTGATAACCTCTGCTGGCAAGGTGGAGGGAGACACCAGCACTCCCGCAGCCACACTCTAAAGAAGGGGTCCTTTGTTGGGGGGAAAAAATGCCAGCCAGATACTGAAATTTGATATATTCATACAACTCCCACTGGGTAGTAACTTGATAAAGGTGCTCTTTATAGAAACTGGTCTTAGATTGCCAAAAAGATTCCCATAAATTATTTTGTTTATCATCCATCACAATCTTGTTGCTAGCTCTAGTAGTTTGGGTCATAAATTTGTATAATTATAACCCAAAGGAGAAGGGAAAGAACTATGGATTTTATCCCTCATCCCCCAACCAACCTCAAAATAATCGTTAAAAAATTAACGCATTGACCAATTTTTTGACGTCAGGGCTAATAGGTTAACTTTCACTCCCCAAAAATAACCCCTCCCAATCTCAATACTATTAAGTCTTGCGGCCAAGGCAGCAAACCCAAAGGGGATAAATCTGGCTGTGGCATGATAATTGCTTTTCCTCATATTCGCTGTTAAAGGCAAGAGGCATCTTTGCGTATATTTCTCACCCATAGGCAGGAAAGACTAAACTATTTTTAGTATCTAGCCGATAAAGAGATAGAAGGATAACAATTTCTCGGGGTGGAGTTAATGGACATGGAAGAGTATTGGGGGTTAAAAGAGCCCCCGTTCGAGAATGTACCTGATCCGCGGTTTTTCTATGCCGCACCACAGCATGAGGAAGCTTTGACCAGACTGATTTATGCGGCCAGCCGGAGAAAGGGTGCCGCGATGCTTACCGGAGATGTGGGGTGTGGAAAGACCCTTTTAAGCCGGGTCTTTATCCAGGGCCTCTCTAGCGACCGTTATGAAGTAGCCCTTATAGTTAATCCCGTCATGAATCCCTTAGACTTGATAAGAGAAGTTATTTATCAGTTTGGGATAAAAAATAAATATTCTTCTAAGACACAGCTCTTACGCCTCCTGAACACAGAGTTAGCTAAAAATCTGCAACGGCAGAAAGATAGCGTTATCATTGTAGATGAGGCCCAGGCCATTAGGGACCTTAACACCTTTGAAGAGCTGCGGTTGCTCTTAAACTTCCAGTTAAATGATCGCTTTTTATGCACCTTGATCCTATTTGGGCAGCCTGAGCTGCTAAATGTGGTGCGAAAGATCCCCCAGCTAGAACAGAGGATTGCTATAAAGTACCATATCAGACCTTTCAATCTTGAAGAAACCCTTAGTTACATAAACATCAGGCTTCGAAAAGCAGGGACAGAAAGGATGCTCTTGAGCGAAAAGGCAATGCAGATCATCCATCAGTATTCCCAAGGAGTCCCCAGGAAGATCAACAACCTCTGCGATCTTGCCCTCCTGGTAGGATTTAGCTCAAAGGTAAAAGTGGTTGACGAATCTCTTATATTAAAGATTATTGATGATGGCAGGGGATAGAGATGGTTAAACTAATAGACTTAATTAAGCAAGAAGGGGTTCCTGAGAGAAAAAACCTCTCAGACAAAGGAGGGTTGAGTTTTAAAACTATCTTAGCCTCAGAAGCGTCCTGCGAAGTACACTCTCCTGAGGATCTCAAGCGACCCTCAGAGAAAAAGCAAAAACAAGGGTTTCTACTCTATGAAAAGATGTGCAGTTTCATAAGGGATATCACCGAAAAGATAGCTAAGAATGAAGGGTTTGCCCTGGAACGGGGGTTTGAGTTGATAGCTGAAGCTCTAAATCCTCCAGAGAATATCGAGCTCCTCTATTATTGGGCTCTTCATCCCCGGGAGGTCACGGACTTTCTAATTCGAAAACCGGTTAATGTGTCTGTCTTTTCGTTAAAGATGAGTAGGGGGTTGGGATACAGTCGGGATCAACAGCTAGAATTATGTATTGCTGCCATGTTACTTGATATAGGAATGGGGATGATCTCGCAGGAATTGCCCCACAAAGAAGGCTCTTTTACCCCTCAAGAACTAGAAGATATCCAGAAACATCCCATACACGGCTATGAGAAGATCCTTATCCTGGGAGAAAATTACCAATGGCTGGCAGATATTGTGCTCCAAACCCATGAGAGGGAAGATGGTAGTGGTTATCCCCTGGGGCTTAAGGGAAAGGATATCCATGAATATGCCAAAATTATTGGAGTAGCTGATACGTTTGAAGCTCTGACCCATTACCGGCCTTATAGGAGACAACTCTCTCAAGCCGTTAAAGAGATTATAGGATCCCAAAAACATCTGTTTTCTTACCATATCCTCAAGGTATTTATTCAGGAGATGACGGTCTTTCCTATCTCTAGCTATGTGAAGTTAAATTCTGGAGTCATCGGGAAGGTCATAACTACCAGCAAAGACCACCCCTTCCGTCCTACTATCGAGATAATATTCGATGCGGAAGGGAAAAAAGTCAATGGGCACAAGCTTATAAAGTTGAGGGAGGCCCCTTTGCTCCATATTATTGCGCCAGCAGATGAGTTAGAGGCAAATCAATATACTACGGGGGAGCAATGGCAAGAGGCAGAGGGCATTAGAGCTCTAGGGGTATAATTATACCCTCCCAGAATCTTCCTACCTTGTTAAAAAGCCAGATCCATCTGTAGGAGAGCGAGGGGAGAGAGATGTAATATGGGAGAACAGTTATAGTAGCATGTTAAAGTAGCTAGAAAATAGCTCTACCCTCGAATCAATATAGGAAGAGGTCTCTTGAGAAAGAATGTGTGGTTTATTGGCCTGCTAGCTATAGCGGCTATAGGGTTTGCCTGTGTCAGTACCTCGCCAATCCCGGCTACTAAGATGAGCGAGTCTGTCATGGCACCCCCTCAACTACCTGCTAGTTTACCTCCTCCACCGATAGGTAATGGGGTAGAAAGAAACAAGGTCTATAGAGTAATATTTGACGTCCCCCAGTACCTCGTTGGACCAGGAGATGTCCTGGAGATTGTGCTGCGGCGCCGCAGTGAGGAGGAGGCTCACACGGTAGTGGTCAGACCGAATGGGACTATCTCCGTATCTTTCCTTGACGATCTAAAGGTATTAGGGCTAACCACCAGCCAGATAGACGCCCTTATAACCCAGGAGCTGGATCGGTTCGTTAAAAACCCCAGGGTAGATGTGCTGGTGAAGGGATATACTAGCAAAAAAGTCTCCCTCTTTGGAGAAATAAATATCCTCGAGACCGGAGTTTCCGGGCCAGGAAACTATCCTCTAACAGGCAAGACTACCCTGATAGACCTGCTGGTAACAGCCGGAGGGGCTAAAACTACCGCTGACCTCAAGAGAGTGAAACTCATCAGGGAGGGGGAATCCTATATGCTTAATCTGTATAAGGCCATGTTTGAAGGAAATATACAGCACAATATCATACTGGATGCTGGAGATGTAGTGATAGTACCTGAGCTTTCCACCATAGCAGATAAGGTAATAGTCTTGGGAGAGGTGGGCACTCCAGGGATACATCCCTTCAAACAACAAATAGATGTTGCCTCGGCCGTAGGCCTGGCTGGTGGTTATGGGCTGGATGCTGCAGAGGAAAGTACCCTGGTCATCCGAAAAGATATTACTAATCCCAATACTCCCAGGGTATTCCGAGTAGACCTTAAGAAGCTCTTCAAGAAGGGTGACCTAGCTCAGAATATAGCTTTGCAGAGTGGGGATATTGTCTATGTCCCCAGAAGCTTTATTGCTGATGCAGCCTATTTTGCATCCCGTATTACCCCTATCTTGGATGTCCTTACTTATCCTGGCGTATACCGGAATTTATATACTACCGGTGGAGGGTTACGGATTGACACGGGCTTCCCTAAGACCAGGGAAGGCGCTCCTAGTACTATCTTCACTATCCCGGTCACCAGAGGTCAAACTGGGGGCACGGGGCAATAGCCTTAAATTTGCGCGGTTGTCGCGGCAAAAAAAATAGGTCGAGTAAGCCATGAGCAAATATGATCTGAACTTAAGGGATTACTGGCGGATATTACGTAGGAGGAAAAATATTGTCATCTTATCTATCTTATTACTTGGTTCCTTTTCCACTTCCCTGGCCACTATCCATAAGCCTCCCCCGCTTTACGAGGCAACGGCCAGTGTCAAGGTAGAACAGGTTAGTACCCTCACCGGGCTTTATCTAGAAACTATCTCCTGGAACTCTGCCGACCCTTTGGAGACCCAGGCAGCCATTATCAGGAGCTACCCAATACTGGAAAAAGTATCCCAGCGGCTTCACCTGATCCCAGAAGGACTCACTACCCAGGAAATTCAGCAAAATCAAGAATATCTCAAGGTAGTCCTGAGCCTAAAAGACCAAATTACTACTGAAAAACTAGGATTTACCAATATCATCAATATCACCGCAACCGCTCCTGAACCTAAATACGCCCAACAATTAGCCAACATCATCGCTCAGGTGTATCGGGAAGAAAATATCCGGGAGAAGAACAAACGGACCCGTGATGCCCGCCTCTTTATCGAATCCCAGCTCCGAGTATTAGAAAAGAAACTGGAGGAATCCCAGGAAAGGGTCCGGACCTTCAGGGAAACGAATAAGCTTATCTCCCTGGATTCCCAGAGTGATGTGGCGCTAAAACACCTGGCCGAAGCGGAGTCACAGCACAATGTTCTGAATAAGTCCCGGGAGGAGCTAGCTCTTATCTTGAAACAGTTGAGAAACGGACAAGGCATACCAGAAAAGACTATGGAGGGGCTCTTTACTGACCAGACCAGCCCTATCTTTTCTAAACTTAACAGCCATCTGGTTGACTTAAGACTCAGGAGGGATACCCTCCTCCTGGATTACCAGCCTAACCATCCCGAGGTACAGGAGGTAAACTCCCAGATTGACGAAGTGACAAAGAATATGATCCAGGATATCTCTAGCCAGGAGAAGGCTATCCAGAGACAGGAGGAGGCACTTAAGAAGGAGATAGAGAGGTTTAAAGGAGATGTCACTGCCTTGCCAGAAAAAGGCCTAACCCTGGCAAGACTGGAACAGGAAGTAAAGATGAACCAGGAAATCTATACCCTCTTGAAGACCAAGCATCAGGAGGCCCTGATTAAAGAGGCCGAACAGGTGGAAGAAGTAACCATCATCAAACCTTCCCTGGAACCAAAGGCACCCACCAATCCCCCTAAAATCATGACTACCGGTCTGATAGGGACAATTATGGGAATTATCCTTGGCCTGGCCCTCGCCTTTGTTGTTGAGACCATGGATACCTCTATCGGGGCTATCGAGGATGTAGAGAGTTTGTTGGGGGTTCCGGTAGTGGGTGTAATACCTCATGTAGACTTAGATGAAATGAGGGAAATGATCCGGACAAGATATCGCCAGGCCGAGGACGAGGAGACCTCCAGACGATGGATGCGGCTAGCGACCCATTTTATCCCCCATTCCATGTTAGCAGAAAGCTACCGGACCCTCAGGACCAATATCCAATTTATCAACTTTGAACGGAGCGTCAAGATAATATCGTTTACCAGCTCTTCCCCACTAGAGGGTAAGACAACCATTGTGTCTAATCTCGCTATTGCGGCTTCCCAGGCGGGTAAAAAGACCTTATTGATAGAGTCTGACCTAAGAAAGCCCAGTATCAGCCGGATACTGGGCCTGGAAAGGTTCCCTGGCCTGACCGATATCCTTTTGGGTAATTATGAATGGCGCGAGGTAGTCAGGAACACGGCTGACCTCATAATGGGGAAAATGGGTATGGAGGAAGTGTTGTTTACTCCCGGCCTGGATAACCTTAGCATAATAACCTCCGGCCATATCCCCCCTAACCCCTCTGAGCTGCTCAGCTCGTCCAGGATGGCGGAATTCATTTCCCAGGTATCCAGAGAATACGACCTGGTTCTATTGGACTCCTCTCCGATCCTGTCTTCGGCTGATGCCGCCGTACTGGGCTCGAAGATAGATGGGGTTGTTATGGTTTATCTGGTAGGGAAGATTGCCCGGGGAGCCCTCAAACGGGCTAAGGTACAGTTAGAGCAGGTAAATGCCAAGGTCTTGGGAGTAGTATTAAACGGCCTTAGGCCTGAGATAAGCCCTGATTTTAAGGATTTGAGATACGATTACGAATATGCCTATGGAGCGGGGGATAATAACGAAAACAACTCCAGGCGTTGGTCAGCAGTGCTTCAATATATAAAAAGCCGGAAAAAAATGCCTGCACAAGTAACATCTTAATAAAGAAAGGATCACACTTCTTGCAATGACGACCCTATTTTGTCACTCACTATAATATACCAACGATGTATGCCGTTGAAACTCTAAATCTGACTAAGATATTCAGACCCGCGAGGAATATGTTCAGTCTTAAGTCTCCCCCGGTTAAAGCCATAACCGCCCTATATCAACTGAATCTACAGATAAGAAAAGGTGAGATATTTGCCGTTTTGGGGCCCAATGGTGCCGGCAAGACCACCCTGATAAAGATTCTCTGCTCTCTTATTACTCCAACCAGCGGGACTGCCCTGATAAATGGTTACGATGTAATAAAAGATGAAGATAAGATTAAATCCCTTATCGGATTGGTTATTGGGGAAGAAAGGAGTTTTTACTGGAGATTGACTGGAAGGGAAAACTTAGAATTTTTTGGCGTGCTACATAACTTGAGTTTACGCGAGGTGCGAAAGAAAGCCGAGGCTATCATGGAACTGCTGGAGATAGAGGACCCCGATAAGAGATTCCACGAATATTCCACTGGTAATAAGCAAAAACTTGCCCTGGCAAGGTGCCTTCTTTCAAATTCAGAAATTATTTTTATGGATGAACCTACCAAAAGCCTCGATCCAGGTGTGGCATCAAGGCTTAAGAAGTTTATCAAGGAGGTATTGGTTGAAAAGGGAAAAAAGACCGTATTTTTTTCTACTCATATGATTCAGGAAGCGGAAGAGTTAGCAGATAGAATAGCCATTATGGACAAAGGACTGATTAAGGCATGCGGTTCTCTAAACGAGCTAAAGGTCAATGGAGACTCACTGCTCGATCTCTTTAATCGGGTTACAGCAAAGAGGGGGGCCAGAATTGCTATTTGAGAAGGTCTGGCTCTTTTTGAAAAGGGACTTTCTAACCACTTCCAGCTATAAATTTGCCTTTTTCTGGGATGCAGCCGGCATCATAGGAACCATACTTACCTTCTTCTTTATCGGAGAGCTATTTAAGAATAGTCACGTCCCTTTGCTTGATCAATATGGTGGCGACTATTTCTCTTTTGTTATTATTGGGGTTGCCTTCTCAAGCTATCTGGGCTCTGCCTTAGGAAATTTTGGCGGGGTGATCGGCAATGAGCAGGGGCTGGGTACTATGGAGGCATTAATTATGACTCCCACCAGGGTTTCTACCATACTGGTGGCGGGCTCAGTCTGGAATCTCCTCTTTACCACGCTCAGGGTGGCATGTTATTTTTTGGTGGGAATATTCTTTTTCCATATGGATTTAAAAATGACCAATCTACCGGCTATCATAACTATACTAACACTGTCCATGATCCCTTTTATTTCACTGGGAATCATCTCAGCAAGTTTCATACTGGCCTTTAAAAGGGGCGATCCTATCAGTTTCCTCTTCCATGGGGCATCCAAGTTCCTGGCCGGGGCATTTTTCCCCCTAGGGATTCTGCCTTTATGGTTCAAGAAGCTTTCACTTTTTATACCCCTTACTTATTCTCTAAGGGCACTGAGAGAGGTACTTTTGGCAGAAGGCACAATGAAGGAGTTATGGCCCGAGTTAGCTGTCCTTTTACTATTTTCTATAATCCTATTTCCCATTTCACTAAAATGTTTTAAAGTGGCCTTAAAGATGGCCAAGCAGCAGGGAAGCTTCTGCCAGTATTAATTTCCATAAGAGTTGTAAATTCTGATGTTATAGATAATCCAACTCCCCAAAAAACGGGATGAAGGTCATACTGAGGGAGTAAATCGAGCCTGTTAAACCTGACTTTCGGTAATTCTCTATTTGTGTCCTGCTAACTATTTGAAATTATTATTGTTAGCAAAAATATCTCATGTAGTACCTTGACTTTGTCACATTTTTAGGGTAACACTTTTTACCCCATGGACCGAAGCCTGACGGGTACCCTCTGGGTGCCATTGGTGGACCTTCCTTACTCCTTTGCCTTTTCTCCTTCCCTGCCATAACACTTCCCCCCTCTTTTTAGGTTGATTTTCCCAGGGGAAAAGTGTTACCCTATTTTGGGTCAATTTTTATAATTTCTTTGTAGCAAAAACAATGTACAAAAGTTACGTTTAAGCTTGACAAAAGTAAAGAAGAGGGGTATACGTTTGCCCTATGCCAGATAGGGGAGCTAATTTGGGATACCAAATAGGGAAGAGGCTGAGGGAACTTAGGCAGCAAAAGGGATTAACCCAAAAAGCATTAGCTGGTAAGATCAAGGGAAAGATTGACCAATCTTATATTGGCAAGATAGAGCGGGGCGAGCAGCTCCCCTCTATTAAAATCCTTATGAGGATAAGCGAGACCTTCTCTATACCCATAGGTTATTTTTTCCAAGAAGAGGCCGGCCTTACTGGAATAGCAATAAAACAAGAAAATCTGATCCAGATAGAGGAGTTAAGACAAAGAAGGTTGATCACCAAGGCACTACAGAAGGTTCATAGGGATGATGTCCCTTTATTAATCGAGATTATCAATATCCTGTATAAACACCGAGGGAAGAGGGTCAAGCCTAAACTAAAGGCGGGGGTATTGGGGGTAAGAGAACGACCTGGAGAATATGGAATGGAGGAGCCTAGCCGGGAAGACCTCCTCTTTGCCGAGCATTTTATCCAGAAAATTCTAGCTGGTGAAAAAGGAGCCTTTTCTTTAGAAGAAAAGGATTTGCGGAAGGCCCTACAGATTGCCCTGGCTCAGCTAAGCAAAGGGCTAGAGGACAAAGGTTGAGATAAAAACCCCTGCTCCTCCGGTACCTTTATTACTATCCGGTCTTCTATCATAGTTCCAGGAGGTAGATAGACCCCTGGGGCTATGATAGCATTCTTTACCCTAACATCATGAGCTAGCGTTACATTAGACCATAAAATACAACCTTGTACTTTACTCCGCTTGCCTATTGAACAATTATCTCCAATGATAGAGTAAGGGCCGAGGGAACAACTGTCCTGCAAGGTAGTATTATCTCCTAAGATCACTGGTGAAAAGATTTTTATCTCTTTTCCTAATCCGTTTGGTATGGCGGTAATAGCCTCTTTTGTCTTCCCTAAGAAATCTTTGTTAGCTTTAAAATATTTCTCTGGGGTCCCAATATCAATCCAGTAGCCATTAAAGAGGTAGCCATAGACCGGATACCCTTTTCTTATTAGATTTGGATATACTTCCTCAGAGAATCCACAATATTGATTAGCCGGGATCTCCAGTAATATATCTGGTTCCAGGATATGAATGCCTGTAAACATCGTCTCATAAGTCCTTTCAGGGATTATAGGGGCAGAGTGGTCTAAAAATTGGATTACCCTCCCATCAGATCCTATTCTGATAAGGCCATATTGTGGGGCTTCTTTATCCTCTCTCACTACTAAAGTAGCTAAGGCCCCTTTAGCACGATGAAAGGCCAATGCTTCTGTTAGATCCAGGTCTACTAAGGTGTCGCCGTTATAAAGGATAAAGGTACCTCCTTTCAGGAATTCCTCTACCTTCTTTACGCCTCCGGCAGTACCTAATATTTGGGTTTCATAAGAATAAAAAAGTTTTATGCCCCAAAGAGAGCCGTCTTTCATAGCCTCATGGATCTGGGGGGCCAGGTGATATAAATTTATTATTATCTCCTTAACGGAGAACTTAGCTAGATATTCGAGAATCCAGGCTAAAACTGGTTTGTTCAGCACCGGGAAGAGGGGTTTAGGTAAGATAGTTGTTAAGGGGTCTAGTCTTTGACCCCGACCGGCAGCCAAGATCATAGCTTTCACTTTTCGCCTTTCCGTAAATTAAATGTAACCGTTCACCCGGCTAAGCCTTATCAGCCACAAAGACACGAAGGCACCAAGAGATACGATCATTTATCCGGTGTATGACATACGCTGCATGTCCTATGCAGAGCAAGCTCTGCCACTACAGCCTACAAAAAAGTTTGTAGTGGTCGAGCTTGCTCGACCCCCTTCATGCCTTGGTGACTTAGTGTCTTGGTGGCTGAACGGTTACTTAAGATTTAGTATTTTCTATGTTCATCCGGGTAAAACAGTTGCAATTTAAACTGTTTATATGATAAGGTAAAAAAACTGCTAGTCAAGGAAGGAAAGTAATCCCAGGGCGAAGAAGTAGAGATGGGAAAGATAGGGTTTGTCTATGATCCTGCCTATTTAAGGCATGATACCGGGCCGAGGCACCCAGAAAATCCTACGCGGCTAAAGGCTATTATTAATCATCTGGATGCCGTTGGATTTCGTCAGCTATTAGAGTTCATTGAGCCTGCCCCGGCACCATTAAACTGGGTGCAGAAAGTACATTCTCTCGAATATATCCAGCGGGTGGAACAAAGCTGTAAGCAGGGATTAACTTTATTGGATTCACCTGATACCGGTATAGGCCCGGCCTCTTATGAAGTCGCTCTATTATCGGCGGGAGGCGTCTTAACCGCCATAGATAGGATTATGAATGGGTTAGTATCGCGGGCCTTCTGTGCTATAAGACCACCAGGCCATCATGCCGAGCGAGACCGGGCGATGGGATTTTGTATCTTTAATAATGTATCTATTGGGGCATGCTATTTACGAGAAAAATATGCTATCGAGCGGGTATTGATAATAGATTGGGATAGCCATCATGGCAATGGGACTCAAAGCACCTTTTGGGCGGATCCTGCTGTTTTTTACTTTAGTGTCCACCAATATCCCCACTACCCTGGTACCGGCTCCCACCTGGAAAAGGGGATAGGGGTTGGCAAAGGCCATACTCTAAATATACCTTTACCCGCTGGATGCGGGGATAAAGAATATATCGAGGCCTTCCATGATTTCTTATGGCCGGCCGCAATGACCTTTTCTCCTCAATTTATTCTGATCTCTGCCGGATTTGATGCCCACCGAGACGACCCTTTATCTGGGATGATGGTTACTGAAGATGGTTACGAGGAGATGACTAGGATAGTGTTAGAAATTGCCTTACAAAAATGTCAGGGTAAAATTGTTTCGGTCTTGGAGGGTGGATATAACCTCATAGCCCTAAGCCATTCTTT
>MHDQ01000293.1 GCA_001803565.1 Nitrospinae bacterium RIFCSPLOWO2_12_FULL_45_22
AAGCTCCCCCTATAATCTGATTGTTTAATAAGCAATCAGATTATAGGGGGAAATAAATGATTCGTCAACTATACCTATAAATTTGTCGTGCACCCATGTAGGCACGAATTTTATTCGTGCTATTAAAAGCACGGATAAATCCGTGCCTACAATATTTTCATAGCTCACATCGCCCCTTTAGGCATGAAGGTTTTTCAGAAGGTGGAATCAATTTGGTATATATTAGTATCGGTAATTAATTACACGGAGATGAGGGAAAATCCGAGGGCTCAGAATGCCCCGGATCCCAATATGAACCATCAAGGAGTTGTTTATATATCTATGAAAAAGTATATCCGAATCGAATGATTAAATCATCAAAAATCAATCACCTCCCAAGAACGGCAAGGATGAAGATGGTTTAAGGCCCCGTTAGATAGCCTATAAACACCAAATAGGAGGAAGGTTGCCATGGGATATGTCATCAAGAGGGAAATATAGTAAAGGTGTTGTTTGCTTACTAGAAGAAGCCTCCCTCGGTGAAGGAGAGGAGGTATTTATAGTTTCCGAAGACAAAAGTAAAGAAAGTATCTTAGAAAAAACCTTTGGGATATGGGAAGACCTCCCTGATTTTCTGAAAAAGGTTAGGGAAAATGCGGAGAAGAGAATAAAGGGGCTGAGAATTGATTGAGACAGTTGTTTTGAACTCAGATGTTCTCATTGACCATCTGCGTGGTTATCATAAGGCGAAGGTATTTTCAAAGTGATGAAGAAAGAGGAACTGATTACCGTTCTTAAAGAGGTTATGGAGAAAGATGAAGAAATTCTGTTTGCCTACCTTTATGGTTCTTATGCCCTTGATGCTAGTCATTGGGAGAGTGATATTGATATTGCTGTTTATATTAAACCCACGGATATAGAAGGATACCTGAAGAAAGAGAAGGAGCTTTGGACTACTCTAATAATTACCTTTCACAATGACCATATCGATCTTAGAATACTAAATACCTTACCTCTTTTATTAAAATATAAAGTAATTAAGGAAGGGATACCGATTTTGATAAAGGATGAATCAGAGAGGGCTGATTTTGACACTATGGTTATGAATAGGTTCTTTGAATTAAAACCCTATCTGGATGAGTATAACCATATGTTTAGGTTGAGAATGGAGAAAAAAATTGATTAGGAAAAATCGGATAATTGAATATCTTGATAACATTCAAAGACAGATAGAAGATATTAAATCTATTCCTGTTTTGAATAAAGATTTTTTTCTCGACAAGAAAAACTCAATCCAAATAAAGGCTATAAAATATAGTTTAGCTTGTGCTATTCAAGATATAACACGAATATCTGTCCATATTGCCTCTGCACTCTCTCTTTGGAGGGTCAGAGAGAGTGAAGCAGAGGCGCCATCCTAGCCCTTTCAGGTAATGGAATAATTCCTAAGGAGTTTGCCGAGAGGATAAAAGGAATGCCTGCCTTCAGGAATAGGATAATCCATGATTATTTACCCAATGAGTTTGATGCCGCCAGGCTCTTTGAGTGTTTACAAAATCTGGATGATTTTAATATCTTTTGCAGATATATCATAGGATGGATTTCGGAAGTATGATTGATTATGATTGCAGTTCCAGAAATTTGCTGCGCACGTAAGGATGGAGCTGTTTGGCAAAATCAGCCGTTAAATGATGCTGCTGGATTAGTCGTTGTACATCCGCTAGATCCTGCAACCGATCCTTTGCGGTCATACCCGAAGAAAGCTTGAGCTCGATGAGCGATTTCAGGTTGATAACCTTGATCCCTTCGTGGGTCTCTATCACTACCTGCGGATCTGGAAATGCAACCGGCTTTGGCTTCCCGTCTCCGGGGAACTCACCAGTGACCACAAATTCGATCCGTACTCCTGTCTCAACATCCCGTAGATTCCGGCTTTCCGGCCCAAGCCGAACATAGCCGCGTCCTATTAGCTCTTCATGCATCTTAGCCAATCCCTCGCCTGACACCAGAAGGTCAATGTCCTCAGTGAAGCGCCGCACCCCATGCAAAACGAGGGCATAACCACCAACGAGGCTGTACGAAACCCCCAACCCATCCAGACGCTTTGCCAGGCGTTCGTATGTCGTTCTCAACCTTCCCCGCCCTTGGTACAACTGGTCCCCCTCATCTAGTACCAAATCGAAGGAGATTTCAAGTTCGCTTTCATACGGACGTATCTTACTCCTTGACACCATTTGTCATTACCTTTCCACTCTGCAACCAACTCCCATAATCCATCCCTAAATCACGAAGATGAAATCCTCAAAGAGGCTAGGTTCAAATCCTGGTGTTTTACCAACTCTTAATTTCAACCAAAATAATACAAAATATATGGCAGTAATGTCAAGCCTATTCGACTCCTAGTCTACTAGTACCTCCTCAGCTAGCTATCTCAAGCTAGGTAAAATCTTCCTTCCGGAATAGGTTTAAGGTAAGACCTACTCCCCATAGCCTCACTTACAAAATTGTCTGTCTGAATTACGTTTTTGTCTTTTCTGCCCATAAAGAAAATCCTTCACCAAAGGGGCTGAACTGTTACGAAAATCCTTCACCAAATAGGCAAAAGTTACCTACCCAAATCTCCTCTAACCACCCATTTCTATAAGGAGATCTACCCTACTCTAAACCCCTCTACCAATTTCCCCATTAAAGAGCTATCTGCCTTAATATTTTTGAGTTGGCATAATATTTGCTTGAGTATTGCCGATAAAAGATTTTAGGGCAGATTTCATTATGCCATTTCTGTTCCTCGATAAGAAGAGACTATTAAAATTAAAGGAGGTAAATCAGATGAAGAGTCATCTTCCAAAAAATTTAATCTTTTCCTCTACCTTTACCTTTCTAATTCTCTCCCTATTTATATTGGCCTCCTTTAACCCCATCCAGGCCAGTACCAGCTCAATAAAGCTATCCTGGGAGCCTAATACTGACGCTGATTTAGCAGGATATAAGCTCCATTATGGGACTTCCTCCGGGAACTATACCAATACCATAAATGTAGGTAATGTGACCAGCTATGACCTATCTGGTCTGGAGAGTAGCAATACTTACTATATTGCTGCCACTGCTTATAATAGCTCTTCCTACGAAAGTATGTACTCCAATGAAGTAAGCGCGACTATTGGTAGTTCTGTCGATATTCCAACCGATGACCCACCCCCGGCTGATGATCCACCTCCTACTGAAACCCTACCCCCGGCTGATGATCCACCTCCTACTGAAACCCTACCCCCGGTTTCATCCCTAGACCCCTCTGGCAAGCCCAAATCCCTTACCAATCCGTACGGGGTATATATTTGGCAGGATACCGATGACCTGGAGTGGCACCTCTGGACCACCTATGCCCCTAATGGCTTCAAGGATAACTATAAAGGGACAACTATGACCCCGGTATCGGGCAAGATCACCCAGGCCAGCTATTATTCCCCTGAAGATTCTTATGAGACCATAACCTGGGATGCTGCCAGGGTTCATATAGACAATATGGACGTCAATGGTACCGGTGGTATAGATGGGGTAGACTTCAAGGTAGATGGCTCCGAGGTAAGCTTCAAGATCGTCTTTTCAGGCTCCATCTCCCCTAAAAACATCTTTATCGGGGCCAATCTTGCTAACCCCGACTCCACCAGCTTTACCCTGAAAGGGCTAGTTACCGGAGAATCACCTCCTACCAATAGTCCACCCCCGGCTGATGATCCACCTCCTACTGAAACCCTACCCCCGGCTGATGATCCACCTCCTACTGAAACCCTACCCCCGGTTTCATCCCTAGACCCCTCTGGCAAGCCCAAATCCCTTACCAATCCGTACGGGGTATATATTTGGCAGGATACCGATGACCTGGAGTGGCACCTCTGGACCACCTATGCCCCTAATGGCTTCAAGGATAACTATAAAGGGACAACTATGACCCCGGTATCAGCTAAGATCACCCAGGCCAGCTACTATTCCCCGGATTGGTCGGGAGAGACCATCACCTGGGATGCTACCCGAATCCATGTTGACAATATGGACGTCAATGGTACCGGTGGTATAGATGGAGTAGACTTTCAGGTAGATGGTGCTGAGGTGAGCTTTAAGATCGTCTTCTCTGGCTCTATCTCCCCTAAAAATATCTTTATCGGGGCCAATCTTGCTAACCCCGACTCTACCAGCTTTACCCTCAAAGGACTGGTTGCCGGGGAATCGCCCCCTACGGAGACACCGCCACCAGCTTCATCCATAGACCCTTCGGGCAAGCCCAAATCCCTTACCAATCCCTACGGGGTATATATCTGGCAGGATACGGATGACCTGGAGTGGCACCTCTGGACCACCTATGCCCCTAATGGCTTCAAGGATAACTATAAAGGGACAACTATGACCCCGGTATCGGGCAAGATCACCCAGGCCAGCTACTATTCCCCTGAAGATTCTTATGAGACCATAACCTGGGATGCTACCCGCATTAATATCAACAATATGCAGATCAATGGTACCGGTGGTATAGACGGAGTAGACTTCAAGGTAGATGGCTCCGAGGTTAACTTCAAGATTGTATTTAATGGTTCTATCTCTCCAGATAATATCTTTATCGGCGCCAACCTGGCTCACCCTACCTCCACCAGCTTCACCCTCAAAGGTAAGACCTTAACCAGCAATCAATTGTCATCCTTGTCTTATGTTTACGGGAATGAATTGCCCCTACCTCCTCCTCCCCCTTCCTATAAGAAGAATATTCCCGTTAGTTCCCTGATCTTTCCCTTAGTGATATCAGACAGTCAATTCAGCACCACCCTAAGCCTGATAAATCCCTCTGCCTCTACCTCTATTACCATGACCCTATACAGCTCTGATGGGTCCTCTATCTCTACCTCTACCTCTGCCTTTCCTGCTGGAGAAACCATGGAAGGATCATTGACCGATTTCTTCCCTAATATTCAGCAGCCTACAACACAGAACGTAGAACGTAGAACCCAGAACGCAGAAGGCGGAATATTCTGGATAATGATAGAATCTACCGAAAAGATTAAGGGTTTTGCAACTATTAGCCAGTCATCAGTCATCAGTCATCAGTCATCAGTTTACCAGCTACCTGCAATAGCTTCTGGGGCTAACACCCTCTATTTTCCTCTTGTAATGTCCGATGAAGCATGGCAGACACATTTGTCTATTCTGAATCCAAATGATGAAGAAGCCCCTTTGGTACTAACTCCCTATGATAAGGATGGCTATCCCTTAGCAGAGTATTCCAGCGTTGGCTCTTTGAAAGGGAAGGTCCTCTCTATTAAATATGTCCAGGAATATTTTGTTGACTCTCTCCCTCCTGGCACAGCCTGGATAAAACTGGAGAGTGATAGTAAAATCATAGGAGTGGAGACAATTTCCACTATGGATAACCACAATATTTATATGCTCCCAGCCGCAGTCAATGGCTATTCTACCCTGAATTTTCAGCTCCCTGTAATGGCTGTAGGAGAAGATTACGCCCAACGCAGAACGTCGAACGTTGAACACCAACAATCGAACGTCGAACGTCAAACGTCGAACGGATATCTTATCCTGTTGAATTTAAGCTTGCAGCAGGGCGCCACTTTCTCTATAAATGCCTATGATAGCGATGGCAACCTGGTAGGATACAGCTCATCTATTGGCATTGCCCCGGGAGCACTAAAATTTGATACCATTTCACACTATTTTGATGGATACTTACCCCCACAGAGTACCGGGATTAAAATAGACTCTGATGGCGCTCTCAATGGATTTGTACTATTCGATGGGAAAATCATTTTCCCCGAAAACCAATTACCCACTCAACTACTCGACAACTCAACCTCAACAGCGAGGAGGTAGACAATGTTAAGAAAGAAATTGTTCTCCATTCTTTGTCCGTTCTTCATCCTGGGTCTAACGTTGAACGTAGAACGCATAACGTTACCCGTTTCACCTTTATCCGCCTATGCCGCAACCTCAGGGGTCTCTATAATAGACGGTGAAGACTGGTCATTACCTTCCTGGGTAACTAGCTGGTCGCCTTATGGGGGGATATACTGGCAGTATCCGTCAAGAATGTCATATGTTACTAATCCAAATTTAGATGTTTTTGCGGCTAATTTTAACTGGAAGGACATTCATATAAAAGACGGAACTTATGATTGGTCAACAATAGACAATAAATTAACGCAAATAGCAGGTGCCGGCAAAAAAGGAATGTTGATATGGGAACATAGAAGGGTAGAGAATATACCTCAATGGGTTAAGGATAAATACCCATCGACAACTATTTACGGCAATTGGCTTTTCGCGTATTGGGAACCTGGTCCTGTTTCAGAACTTAAGAAATTC
>MHDQ01000294.1 GCA_001803565.1 Nitrospinae bacterium RIFCSPLOWO2_12_FULL_45_22
TCCTTCACTACAGATGCATTGCCGCCTATATTTGTCGTAATTATTGGAATTTTACATGCCATTGCTTCTAAGAGAGACAAGGGTAAGCCTTCTAAACGTAATGTAGGTAAAACAAATAAGTCAGCAGCATTTATGTAGTCAGGTAACATTTCGATGTCTATCATGCCGGCGAATATTACCTGATTTGCAACGCCTAATTGGATAGCCAGCTTCTTTGCCTCTTCGAGAAAACTTCCTCCCCCTACAACCAAAAGACTGATATTTTTTTCACTTGCCATGAGAGATGGCAATAGTTTAATCAATAAATGGAGACCTTTTTGCGGGGTTACATGACTCATGAATAAGATGGTTTTTTGTCCCAAAAGTTGAGGATATTTATCGATAATTCTTTGTCTGGCGGTTTCATCCGGTTTAAATCTGTTTAAATCGACGCAATTGTAGATAACCGCGACCTTGTCTTGATTTATAAAGAACCACTTTTTTAAGGAATCCGCAACTTCATGGGCGGGTGCTATAATGACATCACTCACCCGGAAATTATAAAGTTCCCACCGAAGATAAGTATAGAAGAAAGAAACCACACTTTTGAATATACTTTTAATATCATTAGTGTAATTTAAAAATCTATTGATCTCAGATAGCATGACCCAGCCCTCATGTGCCTGAATCATAGTTATAATAGGAATATTTTTTCTTAATGCTCTTTGTATGTCTGGGAATATAGGCTGTTGCGCGAAAATTAAATCAAATCTTTCCGTTTTATTTAAGTCTAAAAACTTTCTGTAACTTTCCTTAGCCCACCCATGCCTCGCTGAGCTAAACTTTGTGTGACGCAAATAATGTAGTTCGATGTTCCCTATCTTTTCAAATTCAATACCTCTGGGATTCTTGGAAGAAACGACGGTAATTTTGTGACCACGACTTGCCAAACCTTCGAGCAATAATTTTCCGTGATTTTCCATTCCACCCCGGAGCCCATGCCAATATGTAACAATCGAAAAAAAGCAAATGTTCATTTTTTGGGATAGCATTCCACAAAAATAGTTGAGCTGAATAGCTGCGGGAATTTTTTGGCGAAAAATTTCAGACGATCTCCATAACCCCAACAACGATTTACGTGCAAACTTGAATCCGTCAACCTTTTTTCTATGTTCTTTAGGACAAATGCGTGAATATGTTCTGGATTGAAAATTTCGGGATGTGGCAGAACACCTCTCAACAGTTGAAGGCGATAGCGCCAGTACGCGAGATTTGGTACCGAGATGAGAGCTTTTCCGGTAGGTTTTAATAGGCGATATATTTCTCTAAGAATGTGGGTTACGTCATATACATGCTCGAGCACTTCCATACATAACACGGCATCATATTTGTTATCTTCCATGGGAACATCTTCCACATCGATGTTTATGTTCCAGCATAAATCGTAGAACTGAGAAGCCTTTCTTAAGGCTTCTCTTGAGAAATCGAGACCGTGAATTTCAATTTTGGGACGTATCTCATTAACCAGTTGCGCAAATACTCCTGTGCCACATCCAATATCCAATAGTATTTGAGGCCTGTTTTTTTCGACCCATGTTCTCGCAATCAAAGTTCTCGGGAGAGGATTTAAATTATTGCTTTCTATTTGACTTTCTGTCCAATGCTTGTCGTGTAATGATTTAGCTGTGAATGTTTTTCTCATAGTTAAGAGGTCATATCTGTAATAATCCAGTTATGTTTACGGGAACTTCTAATTTTCTTCAAAGCCCATTGTGGGATAAACTTTTTAACGATTCTCCTGGGCGACCAATAAGGATCACTCTCCTCACAACGCTTGCATAGAAAATTCTCCGGCAGGTTTTTGTCATGGTAAATTTTATTTAAAATAGTGTGTAATCTGTTCCCAGTCCATATCTCATCAATAGAAGATTCTTTTAGGTTACCAATAATAACCTCTCTATCCATATCGTGACAACATAGAAGGACGTCGCCATTAAAAGATATTACCATCTCAAAGAAAACTCGCTCTGTTCGGCATCCCGCAATTCTTTTTTTAGAAATTTGCTTAATTCCTGGGACCAGACCGCATCTGGATAGAGCTTTACTTATGGTTACATGAACCTGCCTTTCCCCCCAGTATTCAAGAACTTTTTTTTCTTCATCTGGCGGCCATTCAAATGAAACGGCGTTAATACTAATTTTTTCCGCAGGGTATTTTTCTAATAAATAATTAATATTCTTCATAGTATTTTCATAATTTAAATGCATGATTCTTTCGTAAACATCTTTGGTAAGCCCGTGAAAACTGATGTTAAACCTCCCGCTAAAACCTGCGTCAAGGAGAGAATTAAGAATATCGGGATAAAGTAGTGATGCATTGGTATTAAAATAAAGAAAGATTCCATGTTCGCTTGCATATTTGGTCCATTTGGCAATATCTTTTAGAATGAAAGGTTCGCCCATCTGGCAGTAGCCCAAAACGCCTTTAAATGAGTAGCTGTCCATCATCTGTGCATAATCATCTATAATTTTTTTGTACAAATCCCACGGCATAATACCCATTGGATTTTTTTTGCTTAGTTGTGGGTAGGGACAAATTAAGCATTCCGCGTTACAATAACTATGGATATCAACGAGGAGACCACTGGGATAAGGTAGCCCTCGTAACAAATTTCTTTTTTTATGCATATTTTTCTTTTTCAAGCTATTTCATCAAAGATTTTTTTACTTTTAGTCCACGGTTGCAATAAATAGTCATGAGAAAGACCGCATGTAAAAAATAATAAAAAAAGTAGAACAACAGGTAAATATCAATGGATTTTACTACGAAAGCTATGACAAGTAGAATATAGTGTGTTTCCCTTACTCTCAGATTATGGACTATTATCCTGCCGGTATTGACGCTCAGAGAGTAATTGCCACCGCCTGCCGCCCCGCTTTTATCCGCGCTGGCCTGTGTATTTACCGCCAGCTTATTCCACGGTTCCCTGAGCAAAACATCAAAAACATTTTCCACATATGCTGCATAGATGGATAAAAAAGAACTCAGGCCGCCTACCGCAAGCCATAAAATCGCGCCTTTATTTAACAGATCCGGCCAAATCAGCAAATTAGGATGGCGATATGCCATAATTCCGACCACCCCCCAAAAACCCATGTCCGCCCAACCCATGAGGGAATCCAGAAACCAGCCATAAGGATTTTGAGTCTTCATGGAACGCGCGATATCTCCGTCAATGCAGTCAAATAAATTAAATAAAAGCAACAACCCTATTCCGGCCTCAAGCAACCGCAGACTAGCGCCCATTAAGCATACAAAACCGCTCAAGGCGACAAATCCCGAAATCCAGGATGCCGCCTCGGAAGTCAGGCCCGCCCGTATGCTTATCCATGTGGCAAAAAAACCTGCAGGCCTGAACAAGAACCGGTTTAACAGCAGATAGCGTTCATAGCCATGTCTCTGCGAGTGCGCCTCTATTATTTCATGAAGCGTGGGGTATTTAACTTCAGCCATTTAATCTCCTTTGTATGCCAAAACGGTTATGCTGCCGTCAAAATATTCGCCAAAAAACTTTTCGCCGACCAGGCGGCGAGCGAGCCTTCTCTTCCAGGACCTTTTGAACTGCCCGCAGTTGAGATAAAAACTTATACCGGTAAAACTGGCGGCCTCAAAAAGGCCCTTTATATCCTTGCGGGTAAAATAATGCATATGCCCTCCGCCCCAGACGAAATTATCCGTGCTGGTGCGCGGAAATTCACCCGCGAACAAAAGCCGGGCCAGGTTCCTGAAATATCTGATGTTTGGAGTGGTAAGTACCAGATGGCCGCCTGGCTTGAGTACCCGGTGGATCTCCTTAAGGGCAGCCAACGGGTCAGGCAAATGCTCTATCACTTCAAGGCAGACTATGGAGTTAAAATAACGATCCTTCCACGGCAGCGGCCCTCCGGCGTCACCGGCAACAGCTTCCATGCCGCGCTCCTGTGCCTCGTTAACGGCTTCAGGCGCGATATCAATTCCATAAACATGTTCAAATTTAGCGCTTATACATGGATAGAAACTTCCGTCCCCGCAGCCTACGTCAAGCAGAGTTCCGCCTCCATTAAGGGCTGAGGCGGCAGCCTCAAAGATCTCACTACCGGGCACCACATCCCCTTTGTGGCCCGCCTTGGATACTCTGCCGCGTTCACGCCAATGTCGTTGGTACATATCCGCTGTTTTGTTGTTCATAAAAGCGTCCGTCTACTTCCCTGGCCAAAGCCAAAGCGGGCCGGACCCGGTTTTACCCAGAAAATAGTCAACCATAGCGGCCAGATAGGCCAGGGCCTTTTTTTTCCGCTCCGGCTCCGAGGATTTAAACAGCAGCCAGGCGATATCGCGCGCAAAGCCGGCAATTAACTTTATTCGTATCCCTGGCACGTGCGACCCGGCAAACAACAACTGGCCGCGGGTTTTATGGTAGGCATTGAGCGGAGAATCGTTTCCACCGGAAGAAGCCGAAACCTTGTGCCATATTTTAGCGGCAGGCGCGACAAAGTTGAGAAACCCGGCCTTTTTTGCCCTCAGGCACCAGTCCGTGTCTTCCCAGTATAGGAAAAACCGCTCGTCCAGCAGGCCTATTTTTTCTATCACGGCTTTTTTCACAAGCAGGGCGCAGCCAGTGATATAGTCGGATTCAGTAAGCACCGGCACCGCTGAGCTTTTTGCCAATTCGCCGGAACGCGGAAAAGTGAACTGATAACCCAGCGGGTCAAACACGGCCCCTGAAAAAGATATTCTTTCACGCTTGTCAAAGTAACGCACCTCTGGGCCCATCATAGCGGAAAGAGGATTTTTTTGGGCGGCCTCAATTAAAATATCCAGAAAATCCTCCCCGACCACAGTATCATCGTTCAGCAAAAAAACATATTCGGCCCCTTTTCTCAACGCGCGCTTTATGCCTATATTATTGCCCCCGGCGAAACCGAGATTTTTCCCGTTATGGATAATTTCAGAGAGCCTGCCGGAAAAAGGCGAAAGTCTTTTTTCAAGCTCCGCGTTTTCCGGGCCGTTATGAACAACAAAGATGTCAAAGTTCGCATAAGAAATCCTGCCGAGAGAAGTCAGGCATTCCAAAAGCCCGTCAACATCATTAAGGTGGAGTATTATTACTGAAACTTTGGGTTGTGTCATATCGCGCGTTTTTATTAAGATGGTTCCGCAAGTCCCAAACTAGAGCTCTATTTTTGTGCAAAAACAAGCATTGCTTCTGAACGATTAGTCAGCACTGAAACCCAATTTATCAGCCTTTTGATAAAAGATTTTGGCCGACAACCGGAAACCGGGTAGTTTTCTTTCGCTTCAAAATAGATTACTTTAAAACCGGCAAGAATTAATAGTCTCTTGAGGGTTCCCGGAGTAAAATGCCAAACATGCTCTTCAGGCCTGAGTGACGGCCATTGGTTGCCCTGCAAGCCGGCCATGATACTGCCGATGTTAGGAACCCCGATGACAAGCAAACCGTCGTTTTTTAGTATCCGGCGGACCTCCGCCAGAAGCTCCAGAGGAACGCTCACGTGTTCCAGAACATGATTAATAACGACAACATCGAAGGCTTCTGTCTCCAGCCGCGCATCTGCCAGAGGCCCCATCAACACATCCAACCCCATTTCCTCTCTAGCGAAAGCCACGGCCCACTCAGAAACCTCCACCCCCTTCACGGTAAAGCCACGCTTCACCGCTACAGACAACAACGCCCCGACCCCGGCCCCCACATCAAGCAATTTGCCTTCCCGCTTGAAACGGATAACTTTGTCTAAAAGCCCTTCAAACATGGCACAGAATTCGTCCCAGCGCCCCACATATTGGTTTTTTCCGGAAAAATAGCCCTCGGCATAGGAGGTCATCTCCTGTTTGAAGTCGGCGGTATAAATAATGCCGCACTCTGCGCATTTTACCAGCCGGTGACCGCCTGTATTCAATACGGCGGCGTTGGTTCCACTGCCGCACAAGCCACAAGTCATTGCCTCCACCCCTCCAGGACAGCCTGCCTTATCCGCTCATATACCGCACTTACCGGCTCATTGAGAAACTCACGTTTTTCCCAAAGCTTGATATACGAAAGCGCTTGATAAAAGGCCATCATAAGGCAAAGTGAAAACCCCCGCACCCCGCCCTTGTAACCCTTTCCTTTGAAAAAGCGGCGATAAAATTCGCACAATACCGCCTTAAAAAGAAGGTAAAAAGAAAACTTTACTCCTTTATCAAAGAGATGCTGCGCCTCAACATTTGTATACCTGTTCAATTTTTCCACGAAATGGGCACTGTCGGTATAATTGAAATGAGCGATACAGTTTTCTTCCTTAATTGCTAGACCGATCACGCGAGCATCGGCGGCCCTCTGCATGTAGCCATGGATGGTTTCGGTAAAGGTGATCTTTCCGCGACGGAAAAAACGTGGCAGGGGAGTATACCCCCACCCGCTGTGCCTGACACAAGCACCCATGATGTAGTGCCTAAACGGAATTTCCACAATATCCGCCTCATTTTTCTCTGCAATCGCCTTGAGGGCCGTGCTCAGTGTTTTTGGCACCATCTCATCGGCGTCAACGATAAGAATCCATTCGCCGGTCGCCTGTTCAACGGCACATTTTTTGCCAATATCGAATGCCAACACCATGGGATGACTGTAAATGCGGTCGGTATACTCCCGGGCAATCTCAACTGTTTGGTCGCCGCTCTCCATATCCACAACGATGATTTCATCGCACCAGCGCACGGTCTCCAGGCAGTAGCGGATATTGTGCTCCTCATTGCGGGCGAGGATGACCGCGGATATCCGCGGCGTTTTTATTTTATTAGTTGGTTTTGATTGCATAAACCTCAATAAGCCCGCCTTTTTTCATTTTCCACCACATTCTCTGTAATAATAAAATCGGTACAAAAATTATTCCGGTTAGGTTAAGCAGTCTTTGCAGCGCCCTGCCTATGAGCCCGTTTATCCGGTAAGCAGCCATAAGGTTGTTGCTGAAATCCCTGGCCGGCTCCCAGGTCTTAATTTCTTTAACGGCAAATCCATGTGAAAGCAAAAATCTTATCATAGTTTCCGGCGTGAAATGATATAAATGGTCCGGGGGAGTCAGCCAATGCCATTTACTTTTTGTAAGTTCAGCCATCAGGCTGTTAAAATTTGGAGACTGCAAAATAAGGAGTCCGTTATTTTTCAGTATTCTTCTTACTTCAACCAAAAAGCCATGCATGTCCGGAACATGCTCCAACACATCAAACAGCGTGATAATATCAAATGTCTTATCAGAAAACCCGATATCTTCAATACATTTCGAATAGATATCAAGATGAAACTTTTCTCTGCCATACGCTGCGCAGCCTTCATTCAGTTCAACCCCTTTAACATCAAACCCCGCCTGTTGGGCCGCTTTCATAAAAAAACCGATATTGCATCCGATATCCAGCAGTTTCCCACTCCCTTCCAATTTTTTAATATTCCTGATATACCCCTCATATCTCTTTTTAAAGTCATCCTGCCGTGATAGATATACACGAATTCTTTGTTCAACATCATATACGCCCTTATTTAATTCTATTAAATCCTCTTTCGCGGGAAACGGCGCTGTAACCCCAATTCCGCACACTCTGCATTTCAATATGGAATATGTTTCCACCTTACACCATTCAATAAAGGATATTTCACCGCAAATAGGGCATTTCATTTAAGCAACTCTTTTATTCTGGGAACAATCTTTTTATAGACAGGCTGGTAGTTTAAAACCCTGCGCCGCATCTGAGCCAGCGCCTCCAGGGAGTGTTCCGCGGCATATATCATATACGGCTCATCGGTCAGCCAAAAGTCATCATCAATGATCCACTGGCGTTTACACTGCTGATGTAACTTGGTGCCCGGCAGTATCCATAGGCCGCCGATACACCCTATCTCATCAGGCTGTGTTCTTTTCAGGAAATTGATGGTGTCGCTGACCGTTTCCTCTGTCTCTCCCACATTTCCGATGATTATAAGGGCAGTGGCCTTCAATCCTACCTGTTTGCAAAGCCGGATGGCCCGTTCCGAGACAGCAACACTATTCTCCTTTCCCATTCTTTCCAAAAGCAGCGGCGAACCGGTTTCAATGCCAAAAGCTATATTATAGCAACCGGCCTCTTTCAGTTTTTGCAGAACGGCCTCATCAACGCAATCAGTTCTGGTGGTAACATGAAACGCAATATTGAGCCGCCGTGCGATTATCTGATCACAGAGAGCAATCGTCGCCTGGCGGTTAACAGTCATGGTGTCATCTGCAAAGCAGAAATGGCGTATCCCGAAATCCCTATAAAGCAGCTCGATTTCATCAACCATGTTCCCGGGAGATCTGTGTCTCCACGTTTTCCAAATCCACCAGGTGGAACAAAATTCGCAATGCCCCTTGCAGCCGCGCGAGAAAATGACAGAAACACGAGTCTCCCGCGACAGATCTATCCCTCGCACTACCCCTTCGCCTCTGGCCGGATATTTCTTCAGGTCAACCAGGTGCCAGGCCGGGAACGGGACATCATCAAGGTTTTCCACATATTTCCTGGCGGCAGTCTTTACTGCCTTGCCGTTATCCTGGTAAACCAGGCCGTTAATATGTGCGGGGTCTTTACCCTGGGCAATTTCCAGAAATGTTTCTTCCCCTTCCCCAATGACAATATAGTCAACAAAAGGATAGTGCTCCATAATCTGGCCATGCATGATAGTCGGATGGGCTCCGCCCAGGACTACCGGGATGCTCCGGTCAAAGGCCTTGACTATTTGCGCCGCTTCCAGTGCCTTTTTACGGCCTGGGGTCAGGCAGGTTATTCCGACTAAGCCGGGCTTGAAATCCAGAATAGCCCGCTGCACGGCATCTCTGCCCTCCAGGTAGCCGTCGACTATTTTCACCTCAAAACCATGTTTCAACAAGGTTCCCGCCAGGTAAAGAAGTCCCAAGGGCGGGTTGGAAAACCCGTCCTGCCCAGAACCGAAGGGATTAACAAGCAGCACCCCCTTCATATTTTTTCTTCGCCTCTTCCCGCGACTTTCAGGAAGTGATCCCTGAATTCTTCGAGGATGTTTTTGTTCAACATGTACATAATGCCAAGGTAAATCATGATACCAGCGCAGAATATGCCCGAAACCGTCACAAGAGTGGCCTGAAGCTGCATAGCAGCCACTTTACAGATACCGCCTGCACCTATCGCCGCGCATAGCTGCCATTTAACATTCCCGCTTAATGAAATTTTCACCCGTTCCGCCCGCAACACCCGCCTGTATATGAGATAGAATAACACGCCGATAATGGGTTGATTGAAGGCTATCCCGTTAAAACCAAATACTATCACAAACGGTATACCCAGTCCCCATTCAAGGGCCAGCAGCGTCACCATCATTTTCAGCAGAATCCCGGATTTGCCGACAGCCAGAATGGCGCTATACATGGGCAGCACAATGCCGACAATCAGCGGAGAGGTGCAGTAGAAATAATACGCCCAGAGTCCGGGCAGCCATTTGTTTGTAAAAACAACATGTACAATCTCCGGACCGAGGGCAACCATCAAAGCCGTGACAGGGAACATCACCAGGGTAATACACCGGATCGAGCGCTCAACCGCTCTTGCCAAAAGCTCACGATCTTCCTGTATTCTGGAAAAAGCTGGGAACGCCACCCTGCCGAAGGTTTCCGACAGCATAAGCGGAGCAAAGGCAAGACTCTTCGCCCAGTTCACATACCCCACCGCCACCGCCCCCGCGTACATGCCGACAAAAACAGGGGTTACCGCGTCCTTGATGAAGCCCAGAATGCTGTTGCCCTGGTATGGAAGCCCGAACCGGACCAAATCCTTCACCGCGGCAAAGCGAAACTGCGGCGCGGGCCGCCATGCGGAAAGCGAATACATAACAACCACCCCGAAAAGCGCCCTCACAAGCGCCGCGATGATGAAACTCCACACCTCAAAGCCTGTCAGGGCAAACGAAATAGCGGCAATATAGAATGCAATAGTCTCCGTGATATCCACCAAAGCAATCCGGTTAAAGTCCACCTTCCGCTCCATTAAAATCGCCGGAATGGTTTTCAACGAGGCAAACGCGAAGCTGACGGCCATGGCCCTGATGAGCCAGACTCCGGTGGGCGGCAGGGAGGGGTAAATTATCAGCGCCAGCGGTGCGGCAACCATTACGATACCCGCGACACACCAGACTAGTACCTGCTGCAGCCAGAAAGTTGTAGAAATCTCTTCGCGGCTCAGTTTCCCCTTTTTCTGGATGAGCGCCGCCCCGATTCCCACATCAGCAAAAGTGGAAAAAAACTGCACCACAAAAATGACGATGGCATAAATTCCGAACACCTGGGGAGCAAGCAAGCGGGCCAGAATAATATTGGCAGCAAAGCAAATCAGTCTGACGGCTACCTGCCTTTTGATGAGAACGCCGATGCCGCTAAAGGTTTTTTTCTTCAGCTCCACAAGACTGTCCGCTTGTCCCAGGCCTGCCGCAGAAAAATCATTCATTCATACGCCCCTTATTGGCCGCCCTGCCGCCAAAAGGGCTGCTCATGCTCTAAAAGCATACCCGCATCCCCATACCGATTCCGAAAGGCTTCCCCCCTGGCCCGCCTTTCACTTTTCCCATCAACCGATTACTGGCCTTAATCTCTCATTTTTTTATATTAGCGTTGTTAAATATTTCAGGGTAGAGTTCCTGGAATTTCCCGGAAGAAAACAGGAAAACAATACCATCAACGATTGGGAACTCGCTGGCGCATACAGAGCATAAAATTCCGCGCTCTTTTTGAATAAGCTTTGATTCCTGCCCCGTCTCCCTGCATACGGGGCAAATAAGAATATCCTTAATGGAAATATCTTTTGGAATACTATTGCCTGGTTTACGGCAAATTCCGTGAATTTCCCCGCCAAACAAATATGCAAAAAGAAATTTCAAATAGTTTGTGGGATTGAACAATTCCGACTTAATATTCTTAATGGCGCGCAAAAACACTTGTTTATCTTCGAATCCGCTTAAAGCCTGCCTCCAAACGCCTATTGGTATCCGCTCATTCTCAATAACGCCATACTTTACTTCGTTGCAATTTGTTTTGGAAAAAAAGAAATTAAAAATGTTGCCCACCTTGCTTGTCTTGGCAGGTTCCTTTGAATAAATTTTTTTGCCTTTATATAAATTAACATAGAGAACTTTCTTGAACGGCTCTTCATTTACCGCAAAATATCCACCGGGCGAAAGAACGCGATAAATTTCCTTCACAATCGGGGTCGGGTCGGGAAAATGATGCAGCGTTTGATAACAAAAAACAAAAGGAATGGAACCGGTCATAAAGGGCAGCTTGTTCGCGTCACAGCAGATTCTAAATGGGACCTTGTTTTTATTAAAAACGCCCTTGTAATAATCACAGCTTTTAAGCATGTCGTATGATATATCCACGGCCGCCCCGGCCGTATCAAGATCATTTTCCATAACCAGGGATCTTTGACACCGCTCCGCGCCGATTTCCACAAAGGGGGGCCTCACTATATTCTTTCCTTTCAGCAATGTCATTTGCTCCAGTGTTTTTTTCATTCTTTCACCAAGGATTTTTGAAATTTCTTTGCCGTCAAACTCATCTTCAAAAACACTTTCCCCCTCAACTTGCTGGTTAAAGAGCTTCCTTCTAAATTCAATTTCGCCCTTCTGTGCCCGCGCGGATTGCTGTTCCATAATTCAATTCTTCTCACCCCTGAAATGGTCTGTTTATAGCGTACCTTGATATCTCGTTTGGTAAGAAAATAGAGCAGTTCTCTATAATTCCATAACTCTTTTAAGTCAACTGGTATCCATCAGAGATTTGAAAGATAATTTTGACCCTCTTTGGCACGATATTTGTAATTTTCTTAAACCTTGCTAAATTTGAGTTTCGGTGGCATTACTATTTCATCATAGATTTTCTGAGGTTTTTGATTCAAATAGTTGAGCCCGGTAGTACTCGCAACCTTCCCGTCTGTATAGCCCTCAACCCTTTGCTGAACGCCATTTACAGTCCGGCCTACCGGCAGAGGAGCGTTGTCTCGCCATCGTGAAAGATCGTTTTTATTCGTACATCAGGACTTTTTATATATATATCGGCATAGGCACCATCAAAGATAAGACAAGTATTTTCTTTTAGCCTTTTATAGGTTCCCTCAGAGACGGTAAGATTTAAGGGCTTATCCAATCCATGGAAAGCAGCCAGGTAATAACTCAGGCGATATTTCCAACCCAGGCCAGGTACAATTACTTCATTGGGCTGGTAATCTGATAGCACTTCTACGATCTTTTGGTACTTCTTTTCTCCTCCTTCAAGCTGAAAATAATACCTATGCCTGGCCGCAGCCTTCGCCATGCCCATCAAGGAGGTTGTGATCAGAAAAATCATAATCCCGGTAAAAACTATCCTTCCATATTTTTCTGCTTTGATTTTTGAGAGGGCATAAGCAATGATAAGAAGGAGCGGTATGGTAATAACAGATTCCATCCTTGGTAAGGCATTATCGGAGGCATATCATCTGGAAGGAACGGTATCATCCTTTTCTAGATGAGGGAATATTACTAGAACCCCAGCCAGCAGCCAGAAAGGTTCCATAATTCGAACAATAATAAAGGTATTAGTACCAAGAGCATGAAAGGCCAGGGCAATAAAGCCACACAGGTATCCCAACGCCAGGCCTTTAGAATAATGATCTGTTCCCTCTCTGAATCTCCGATATGCTACCCGGAATAGAGAATGCCACAGATTAAGAAAGGCTATCAGACCTATTATCCCGGTTTCTAGCAAAGTTCGGGGGATCTGAGCATCCATAAAGCCATAACCAGTCACCCCATAACCCAACACCGGTTTTTTAATAAAATCCCGAAAGGCATCCCTCCAGGCCATTACCCTCTGCGAGGTAGAGGTATCGAGTCTAACCCCTCCAAGCTTCACTTGACCCTGCTCTGCAGGTTGGGTAAAGGTATAGAGCATCCTCTCCTTCATAGCGGTAGGGAGAACAAACGGGCCGATAAGGATACCCAGCACCAGGCCTATCACTAACGGCTTCTTATTCTCACTGAAGATTAATAAAGAAAAGTACATAGGGATAAAGGCTATATAGGATACCCGAGATAAAGTGAAAATAAAGGCTGGAAATGCAGTTAAGATCACGACAACCAGCATAATTTTATAATATCCGTGCCCATTCCTTAGATACAAAAGCAACCCTGCAGCAAGGCCCATTATAAGTAGCAGGTAGCCCCCGAAGGTATTAGGCTCACCCATTTCCCCTTCAAAAGGTGCTGTGAGCCTTTGCCCGGTCGGAATCTGGTATAGGCCATACAAGGAGGCTAAGAAACAGGTAAGCAAAACACAGAACACCAGTCTTTTTGCCTGTTTCTGACTATGGAGATGGTTTGCTACCATGAAATAAACAATAAAATATTCTATGTACTTTAGGACAAATAGAGAGCCCCCTAAAAACTTTACCCGCCCCATCACCATTCCCCAGGCAGTAGAAAAGATACAAGCGAGGATAAAGAGTAAAATGGGTATGTTTAACGGAGTTTTTATAAACAACCCCAATTCTTTATGCGCTGCATTCCTGGCAAACCAGCTAAATCCAATGAGCAGCAGCAAAAAGTCATCCAACCGAAGCGTAATCCCCCGGCCAACAAGGGCACTGTCATCAAACTTACTTAATATTATCTCCGGGCCCAACAGCATAGAGAAGATAAGGATATACAACGCAGCCTCGAGGTTGAAAAAGCTGATGGTAAAGATTGCTATTCCAGCTATTACCATAAGGGCCGTAGTCGGCTTTATCTGGGTATTAAGAAATGCTAAAACAAGAGTTACTGCGATTATTCCTGTCCAGAAGGCCAATCTATTCATTTGTTATTAATGATTAAATTAACGCAGGCTAAAGCCTGCGACTACCCCAAAACCGCATTATTAAGATGAAAATTCCTATGCAATTTAATTAACGCAGGCTAAGGGTGGTGAGAATCTCACAAATGTATCTCTTCCCTGCAAGAAAATGAGAAGGGTTTACTTCCATAGTAAGGGTTCGGTCATAACCACTGGCCCGGAGCAGTTTCAAGATGGAATAAAAATCTATAGAGCCTTCCCCCAATGGAAGGTGGAGATCGTCCTCTACCCGGTTCCCACCATAATTATCGTGGAGGTGCACATGCCATAGGTGGGTACTATACCTCTTTATGAGTTCATAGGAGGTATTTATCGGACTCAAGAGTTCTCCATGACCCACATCCAGAGTTAGTCGTAATCCGGTCATGGTTTGTATCGCACAAGCCAGGTCATCACCCCATTCGCTCATATTTTCCAGACAGATAATAACCCCTTTGGTATCGGCATAATCTACCAACCTCTTCAAGATTTCTATCTTGCCCAGGATCGTTTCTGGGGGGATAAAGCGGTGATCCAGCCAGAAATGTATCGTTATTAAGCCAATATTCAGTTCGTGGGCCAGACCAATGAGCTCTTTCATGGTTGGGGCAAAGACTTCTTTCAGGTTGTGTAGTTGCCAGGGATCACCTTCTTTAGCCCCATGGGCCAGATAACCTATCTGGTATCTGTCCTGCAGTATTTTCCAGGAGTTTATATTTAGGCGATCCTTTACCGGGTCGAAGAGGGATATCTCAGCAAAATCTAGTCCTATCTTACCAATATATTCTACCTGCTCCAGAGAATGGGCACGGCCTCCTATTTTCATGCCAGAACCCCCATTTTATGTAATTTCAGTGGCATCCTTCATTGTCAAATTAATGAGGACATAGATTTTCGCAGATAGACACTGATAACTATCATTGCAAAATTAACAATATAAAATTAGCAATTAACAAGAAGGAGTTGATTTTGAAATGCTAATTGCTAATTTTGCATTTTGCATTGAAATGAATTTGTGTTCATCTGTGTCAAGAATGGAAATACCTAGCTCAGTTGGCCTGGTCCAGGGTTAAGAGGAAGTCGCGCAATACCTGGATCTGTTTCTCTTCATCGCCTTGCAAGACCTCTTCAGGACCGGCATCTTTGGCAAAGAAGAAACTAGGCATCTTGGTTCTATCATTGATCTTCTTAGGATCTTTCAGAAACTTTACTATCCAGTCGGGGTTCAAGCGGTCTTTACCCAGAACAAGGTCTATAGACCAGGATGCTTCTTCCTCTTCTTCCGGGGGCTTCTGGCCTTGCTGGTGGCATTTGAAGCAGTTAAAATATTTCTTGGAGGCCAGGAGCTTGCCAATCTCAATATTCTCTTTCGGTACACCCTCGGCATCAACAAAAATATAGGGCCGCTCTTGCTTATCTATAGAGCCGAAATACCTTACCAGGCTCAAAACCTCTTTATCAGTAAAGGGAAAGGTTGGCATCCTTACCTGAAGCCAGGGCCGCATGGTAATGGGCTTCATTAAGAAATTATATAACCATCTGGGTTGTACCCTATCACCCTCACCATCTAATGGTGGTGGGGCCAGATGCCTACTCTCGTAATAAGCCACTATCTTAGAGTCTTTACCTTCTATCTGGTGGCAGCCCTGACAGTTATACCGCTGAACCATCTGGCGGCCTTGTTCGATATTGCTTTTTGTGTCGGACAATACCTGGACATAAGATAAAGGAACAGTCTCACTGGTAAGGCTCTTAAGGAATACTTTTAAGGCTAATATCTCTTTATCGGTAAGGTGAAAATTGGGCATTTTTAGCTTAATCCGTTCGGTAGCAAACTTCCGGGGCTCCTTCAGCTTGGTAGTAACCCAGTCTGACCAGGTCAGGTCTATATCGGTAACATAGCCGAACTCCAATTCCGCAGCCTTTTTCTCCCCAAAGATAGTCAACTCAGTACCGAATTTAGGCTGTTTTTCCATCCCTTTTATATCATGGCAGCCATAGCAGCCATAATCAATGATCAACTTCCTACCTTGCCCTATCAAGCCTTTATCCTTCAACTGATCTTCTATACCAGCTTTCTCCTCCTTATCTCCTAAGGTCATCATATAAGCACTAATGAACTGAGCCTCCCCGGGAGTCAGGCGCAGGTTAGGCATCCTGGTCTTAGGGAGATATTGCCTGGGGTTTTGGACCCAGTTGAAGAGCCATCCCTCTTTTATCTTGTTAGCCACTTGATATAGGTT
Source organism: Nitrospinae bacterium RIFCSPLOWO2_12_FULL_45_22 (assembly GCA_001803565.1). Taxonomy (GTDB): domain Bacteria; phylum 2-12-FULL-45-22; class 2-12-FULL-45-22; order 2-12-FULL-45-22; family 2-12-FULL-45-22; genus 2-12-FULL-45-22. Next base: position 16,140 of record MHDQ01000294.1, read on the forward strand.
GGGGGCGAAGTCCCGGGCTAATCCTCCCTCAGCCGCTATTTTCCAGGCTGGAGTCTCTTCTAATTTGTGGCAACCCCGACAACCTATAACCTCTATTAATGCCTTACCCTTTTCCCGTACCTCTTCCGGGTCTATAGCTCCATCAGGCATAGTATAAAGGGGCTTGTCAGACGATGACCACAGGTAAGCTGCAATAGCCAGACCCTCCTGGTCATTAAACTCAAAGCTGGGCATTTTGGTATTTGATAGATATTTCCGGGGCTCTTTTACCCAGCGTAAAAGCCAGTTGGGAGCAACCTTGGAGGCAATGCGGCTCAAGTCAGCTCCGACTTTATCCAATTCTTCAAAGCCTTTAGTTGTGTGACAGCCATAACAGCCCAGCTCTTTGAAGAGGCGTTTGCCCTGCGATAGTAAGGGCGCACCAGGTAAATCGGTTACTTCATCATGGCATTTACGGCAACTGGCTTCTATCTCCACTCCTTTTAATAAAGGCTCGTTCTGACCCGGTGTCTGATCGGTCTCGTGTAAGCTGCCATGGGCGTTTCTCACGGAATCTACCGCACTACCCTGGCCCCGATGACAAACCGTACAGCCAAACCTTTCTGGTGAGTGTTTGCCCAGGTAAAGAGTACGTTGGGGATGGGTCTTGAATGGTTCCGGGGCCTTCTCGAAACCCACTTTATCTATACCTAAATGACAACTCTGACAGCGATCAACTTTCAGGATAGGCTCACCAAAATTGTTTTTATCATAACTTTCTATTACTACCTGTTTAACCTGCGGCCAGCGCTGCTTTACGGACTTTAATTGTCTCCCCAGCTTATCTATCTCAGCGGTAACAGCCTGGTAGAGCTTATTGTATTTATCATATTCTGCCGTGAGGCTTTTCATAGTCTTTTCCAAGACCTTCTTCTTCTGTTCTAGCACTCGTTGTTCAGGCTTATAGGAGCTGATCTGGTTTTCTAAGGTCTTTATTTGGTCAGCATATGGCTGGTAGGCCTGCTTCTGACGTTTTGCTATTTTAAATTTATAATAAACTTCCTCCCACTCTGCCTTAGCAAATTGGATATCCTGGTTCACGCTATAGAGGTTTTGATCAAGGTTTTTTAGCGTTTTTAGTAGGACCTTATACTCCCGGTTTTGTTCTAATTCTTCCCGGGCTTTTTCAAGATGCTTCAATAGTTGATGATAAGAAATCTTTTCCGGGAGGCCCGGTAGAAGCTTCCCGGGGTTGTGGTCTTTGGCCAGATAGGCTTTGAGTCCTTCAAGCCTTTTCTTTAACTGGCCATACTCCATATTATCAAAAGCAACCTGATAATGTTTCCAGGGCCGGCGGGTAACTGCTTCATCCCACACTGCCCATAGGACTGTTAAGAGGAAGGCCAGGCTCACCAGAAAATAGACCCGCCCATAAGATTTTTGCTCTAGAACATCATCACTCACAGCAGTATTAGCTTTCATAGAACTGCTCCGCATTTAGAGTAGCCTTTTATTTTAAATTATGCACCGCTAAGGCGCAGAGAACGCAAAGACCTTCCATAGGTCATTACGTTATTGGGTTATTAGGTTATTAAGTACTGGTGCAATAACGTAGTCACCCAATAACCCAATATCCTCTTTGCGTCCTTTGCGTCTCGGTGGCTAAAATCTTACTGTTATTTAAATGTTAAACCAGGGAGTTACCCAAATATATTTAATATTGAAGGCCAGCCGCAAAAAGATCTTTATGGGCAACAATACCATAGT
>MHDQ01000295.1 GCA_001803565.1 Nitrospinae bacterium RIFCSPLOWO2_12_FULL_45_22
TACAAGTTCCCAAAAATTTTCTAGCAAAAGTTTGAGACAAATGACTCTTTTCCCTAGAGAGCCAGAAGAACCGCAGTGTTTGGTCCTTTCCCGGAAGCACACTCCTGCGAGGTGGAGAAAGATAGTATCCAAGATTGCCCAGGGTAATGATTATTTTAGATCCGAAACTACTGACTGGAATATAACTTATAAATTTGGGCCCTTTAAGGCCTCTCTTGCCCGAATACCAGAGGATGAAGATCGGTTTCCAGTCGCTCTTTGGACTAAAAATATTTTTATGGAAGGTATTCAGTTTCTCCAGCTCAACAGCAGTGTAATGCGCTGGGCCTGCAGGCCGGATTTACCAGTAGTTTTTCAGTCAGACGGTTCCAATCTTCCAAAGGTAATTCAATACTTGAAGAAAGAACAACCTGATTCCTTTGCCCGCTGGATACAACACATACAGACTGCCTTACCAGAAATCGAAGAAGTACAAATAAAAGAAAGGCCTGAAGACCGTTTCTTATATCTTAATATTAGATACAACAATGGTTTAAAGCTGCCTTCCTGGGTTATCTCTGATGGTACTCTTCGCCTTCTTGCTCAAACGATTATTGCTTATCTACCGGAAAAGAATCGGATATACATGATTGAAGAGCCTGAGAATGGATTGCATCCTCTTGCTATCGAAAGTATATATCAATCCCTTTCATCAGTCTATGAAAACCAAATTTTTTTGGCAACTCATTCACCAGCAATATTGCGCCTGGCACAGCCGAAAGATATTCTATGTTTTTCAAAGACCACTTCTGGAGCGGTAGATATAATAGGGGGAGAAGAACATCCAAAGCTTAAGGACTGGAGAAGAGAGGTTGACCTTGCTACACTCCATGCAGCCGGGGTATTGCAATGAAAGATCTGATCGTTTTGGTGCCCGATAAGAATGTACGGTTTGGAATTGATAGCCTACTTTCACGCTATGAATCGTTGAATATCAAGGACATTTTTTATGATATATTTGTCCATCCTTTACATGACGCTGGAGTTTATCATAATGCGGCTAATTTTTTAAGAGCATTTTCGAATCATTATTCGTATGCCCTTGTTTTCCTTGACCGAGAAGGGAGTGGGCAGGAACAAACTCTACCTAACAATATAGCCAATACAGTAAAAAAGGATGTTGAATCTAATGGCTGGCCAGATAGAGTGGAGGTTATCGTTTTTGATCCAGAACTTGAGATCTGGGTTTGGACGGAATCTCCATATACGGCAGCAGCACTTGGATGGGATAATTATCTGGACTTAAAGAAGTGGCTTAATGAGCAAGGATTCTGGGAACAAAATTCTTCTAAACCAAAACGACCTAAGGAAGCAGTAGAGAGCTCCTTGAAACTAAAAAGAATTCCCCGTTCATCATCTATCTATAGGGAAATTGGTCAAAGGGTCAGCTTACATAGATGTCAGGATGAATCATTTAGAAGCTTTAGAAATATTTTGCAAAAATGGTTCCCAAAAAGTTGATAAAAATAGACCTATTACCCTCATAGAGGAAAAAACAACTGTACATGTATAATAGAGAGAAGGAAAACTCGGGTGAATCAATCTTTGCGGCTGGTTTAGAGAAGCTGGATAATGAGGTGTAAATAAAGATGAAAGTTATGGTAATTGGCGAGGGGGGGCGAGAGCATGCCCTGGCCTGGAAAATAGCCCGGAGCCCCCTGGTTACTAGAGTTTATTGTGCCCCGGGTAATGCTGGCACGGCATTATTAGGGCAAAATATACCCTTAAAAGCGACCAACCTGGAAACGCTGAAAGAATTTGCCCTAAAAGAAGGAATAGACCTGACCGTGGTTGGGCCAGAACTGCCCCTGGCTATGGGGATAGTAGATGAGTTCCAGGAGGTGGGCTTAAAAGTCTTTGGCCCTAATAGAAAGACCACCGAGCTAGAGAGCAGTAAGGTCTTTGCCAAAGAAGTAATGACTACCGGCAGGATTCCCACTGCCCCCTATAAGGTAATAAATACCTTTAATGAAGCGATCGAATATATAGAGCAGGCCGAGCAGGCCTTAGTAGTCAAGGCCGATGGCCTGGCGGGTGGTAAGGGGGTTATAGTCTGTTCTAGTAAGGCAGAGGCTATAGCTGCGGCCAAATCATTGATGGTAGACAAGATATTTGCCGATGCCGGGAATAGATTAGTTATAGAAGAGAGGCTCTGGGGAGAAGAGGTATCTTTCCTCTGCCTTACTGATGGCGAGGATATTCTTCCGTTAGCTACCTCACAAGATCACAAGCAGATCTTTGACGGCGACCAAGGGCCCAATACTGGTGGTATGGGGGCCTATTCGCCGGCCCCGGTGGTCACCCCTGCCATGTTTGACCGGATAGTAGAAGAGATAGCTGAGCCCACTATCAAAACTATGGCCCAACTAGGCCGGTCATACCAGGGGGTGCTCTATATTGGTCTGATGATTGACCAGGAAGGGCCTAAGGTCCTGGAATATAATGCCCGTTTTGGCGACCCAGAGACCCAGCCCCTTATGCTACGGCTGGAGTCTGATTTGGTACCGCTCCTCAAGGCAACTATTACCGGCCAATTGAAGGATTGTCAGATCCATTGGAAACCGCAGGCCTCGGTTTGCGTGGTGATGGCTGCGCAAGGCTATCCTGGCCCTTATGAAAAAGGTAAAGAGATCACCGGAATTGAGACCGCAGAAGCCCTGGAAGATATTGAGATATTTCATGCCGGTACTATAACGAAGGAAGGGAAAATATTTACTAATGGTGGCCGGGTACTGGGCGTGACCTCCTTAGGAGGAGATATAGCCCAGGCAATAGAAAGGGCCTATGAAGGGGTTAAGAAGATCTTCTGGGACGGCGCCTACTATCGAGCCGATATTGGCCAAAAAGCCCTGAATAGGGCCTACCGATGACTATGGTTGAAGAACAGGCATTAATAGAATCTATATTGATAGAGAAGGATAACCTGGACCTTATCTTTGATTTTGTCTCTGACGGTATCTTTACCCATGACCAGCAGATGCTGATCACCAGCTTCAATACCGCGGCAGAAAAGATAACGGGCTTTAACCGGGCAGAAGCCATAGGTAAAAGGTGTCCGGATATATTCGCTGGGCCCCTTTGCGGTACCCATTGCATCCTCCATCAAGCTGCTAAGGCCAGCCGGTGGATAAAGGACCAAGAACTTCAGATAATGGATAAGAACGGCCGCCCCCGGACTATTATCCTTAATACCGCCATTCTACATGATAAAGAGAAAAAACCGTGGGGAGTAGTGGCCATTTTTCGCGACATGACCGAGCTAGTCTCCTTGAAGAGGCAATTAAAGGAGCGGTTTCAATTCCATAAACTGATCGGGAAGAACCACCAGATGCAAGAGGTTTATAATTTGATTGAAGATATCGCCGATAGCGATGCTACGGTACTAATCCAGGGTGAAAGTGGTACTGGTAAAGAGCTAGTAGCCCAGGCTATTCACTATCAAGGACCGCGGACTAATAAACCCTTTGTTAGGGTCAATTGTTCCACCCTGGCAGAAAGCCTATTGGAAAGCGAGTTGTTCGGCCATGTGAGAGGGGCTTTCACTGGGGCTATTCGGGATAAAATAGGCAGGTTTGAGCTAGCCCAGGGCGGCACTGCATTTCTGGATGAGATCGGCGATATAAGTCCGGCTATCCAGGTGAAGCTATTGCGGGTACTACAGGAAAAGGAGATCGAACGGGTAGGGGACACTAAGAGTATCAAGGTGGATGTGAGAGTTATAGCGGCTACAAACCATGATCTAAAAAGATTAATGCGAGAGGGAAAATTTCGGGAAGACCTCTTTTATCGCCTCTACGTCATCCCTATCCACTTGCCACCTTTGCGCGAGCGCAGGGAGGACATACCGCTCCTGGTAGAACATTTTATAAGACAATTTAAGGGGCAAACCGGCAAAAAGATCGAAAGTATCTCCGAGGAAGCCCTGAAGCTCCTATTAGATTATTCCTGGCCTGGTAATGTTCGGGAATTAGAGAATGTTATAGAACATGCCTTTGTCAAGTGCCGTGTCCCCTTGATCCTCCCTGAACATCTCCCCCAGGAAATCCTCGGGGCAAAGATAGTTTTCGGTGCCCGAAAACGACCCCGCCTCACCGAAGAACAACTCCACCAAGCCCTTCAGGAAACCCGAGGCAATAAGGCCCGGGCTGCCAGGGAATTAGGTATAGGCCGAACGACCCTGTGGCGCAAGCTAAAAAAAGGGTAACTGTTTAGCCACGGTAGGCCTTCACCGCAGACGCTGAGACGCAGAGTCTTCTTACGGATCGTAAGGAGTAAGGTGTGAGGGGGCATCTCCTTGCGCCTAACGCTCTCACGCCTTACGGGTCTTCTCTGCGCCTCTGCGCCTCTGCGGTAAAATAATACAATATGGAAGCAGTTAAAAAAGAGACTCTCAGCCAGGAGATTTATAATTTCGCAACCCTCGCTGCGTTGCGGGAAGCAGTCCTTAAGGTTGCTGAGGCATCTGATAAAGACCCTTTGATCTATATCTTACCCAATGCCAGGCGAATACCCCTAAAAAGCCCCACTGGTCAAATAGGTATTTTCCCGGCTTCTTTCAACCCTTTAACCCTAGCCCATGTTGCCGTGATAGAAGAGGCCAGAAAAATCTTTAGCCTGGAAGAGATAATCCTGATCCTGGACATCAAAAACATTGATAAGGACATATTTGGCGCTTCTTTAGAAGACCGGTTATTGATGCTCCAACTCTTCATTACTCCCTTCCCCTACTACAGGATAGGATTGGCCAGTCACGGCTTATTCCTCCATAAGCTCCAGGCCCTAAAGCGTATCTATCCAGAATCGCTCGGGTTCAATTTTATTGTGGGCTACGATACCATAGCAAGGGTCTTAGATAATAAGTATTATGCTGATAGAGAGCGGGCCCTAGATGACTTATTCAGCCAGAGCCGGTTTCTGGTTGCTAATCGCTATGATAAAGGGGAGAAAGAGATAGAAGAGTGGCTTACTCGAAAAGAAAATAAAAGGTTCACCTGTCTACCGTGCCGGCACAGGCAGGGAGACCGGATAATACCCTTTAACATCCCGTCCCGCTATGCCTTTATCACCTCTACTTATATTCGAGACTGGATAAAAGAAGGTAAGCCCATAACAGAACTGGCCCAGTGGGTGCCGGAAGAGGTTCTTTCTTTTATCCAGCAGACCGGACTGTATCATCTGCCTCTTCTAATAGAGCGGGAGGGTGAAAAAATTACGATAGATAGATACGATTTGCGTATCCGACTCATCCATCACCTCTTTGCCCTGAATATCCCGGCTAATCAAAACATAGACCTGAAGAAGCTGATAGAAATAGCGACGTCTGATACCCCCCTGGGAGAGCAAATCAGAAAAATGCTGGCCATCCCGTCCCACTGCCTCCCTCCCCGCCCTTATGTAGCCGCACCGTCTAACGGTGCCACATTACTAGGTAACTTCAGCTATAATAAAATCTCTTACTCTTTGCCCCAGGCCCTGGTAGAAGCTCAGCGCTGCTTGCAATGCCCTGAGCCACCCTGCCAGCGGGCCTGCCCGGATAATATCCCGATAAAACAGCTCCTGGAAAAAATTTCTAAAGGAGAATTTAAAGAACCAATTGATTGCCTCAGACAGAGACATCCTTTAGCTGGCATGACCGAATATCTCTGCCAAACCCAGGAGAACTACTGTGAGGCCCATTGCCTCTTAGCCACCCTTCTAGGGCTAAACCACGGAGTAGCTATCCAGGAAGTATTGAAGACCATCCTCACAAAAGTGAGCCGTGAGCCGTTAGCAGTGAGCAGTACAGAGCCCGCGGGCTCTTCACTCCTTACTGCTTACTCCTCACCCCTCACACCTAAGATTGCCATTGTTGGTTCTGGTCCTGCGGGCTTAGCGGCTGCATTTGCCCTGGCCCGAATGGGCTATCAGGCGCATATATACGAGAGGAAAGATAAGATAGGCGGCATACCCCGCCATGAAATACCACCTTTCCGGTTCCAGCCCCAACAAGTCTTTGAAGGAATAGAGGAAGAACTAGAATCCCAAGGCATAGAGGTATTTACTAATATCGTTATTGAAAAGGATAAGGGCCTTAAAGAATTGCTAAGAGAGGGGTACCGGGCCATATTCCTTGCCACGGGTCTGATTAAGCCATTGCGACTAAATATCCCAGGAGAAGGATTACCCCAGGTGATAACTTCGGTGGATCTCTTCACCCTCTATCATCAGCAAGGATTGGATTATTTACTAGACCGGTTCTCTGCTAAGCGGGTAATAATTACTGATAGTGGCAATACTGCTATGGATACCAGCCGGTTTTTGTTGCGATTAGGAGCGGAACCTATTATAATTCATTGGCGGGCGCACCCCCGGGCCTTACTTAAGGAAACCTGGGCTGCCCAAAGAGAAGGGGTGAAGTTCTTGCACCTCTGCCGGCCTATCCGGTTCATAGGGGATGATGCAGGAAACTTGAAGTATATCTTGGTCATCCGAACGGAATACGATAGCCAGACCCAGCAGGATAACCCTATCCCAGGTAGTGAATTTATCCTCCGGGCCGATTATGTGGTCCATGCCATAGGCTCGCTACCAGACCTGGTACTCCCGGGCTTAAACCTCACCCCTGAGGGCCATGTGATAGTGGAGCCGGAAACTATGGCTACTTCCCTCGACGGTGTATTTGCCGGGGGCGACTTAGTAGAGAAAGGGAATATATCAACCGCTATCAGGGATGGGAAGAGGGCAGCGCACAGCATTGCCAGTATCTTGGCAAAGGAATGATGATATGAAAGAGGCATTAAGATACTTAAAGAATGCCAGGGAGAGGTTAAAGTCTGCACCAGTAGAGGATAATACCTATACCGATGTTAAGCCGGTGCGGGAGGCATGTGGCACGGCTTATCTTGCTGTGCTTAAGGCCATTGACGACTATTTACTGGAAAAGGGTGTTGAGAGGAAGAAATTGCCTAAATCCTTTGAGGCTTACATGGAAATGTTCCGAAAATACGCCCTGATACATGATGGTAAACAGATACGAGAATTTGATAAACTTTATGACTTATTGCATATTGCTGGTTACTATCAGGGGCTCTTAAAGGATGTGGCGGTTGTTAAGGATGCTATAAAAGCTGCCGAGGACTTCATCAAAAAGCTAAAATAAGGGCAAGGAATGAGCAAGCTGGATGACCTAAAGAATATCCTTAGGGATATGGGCCGGGTGATGGTAGCCTTTTCTGGCGGAGTGGATAGCAGCTTTCTACTCCGGGTAGGTAAAGAGGTCCTGGGGGATAATATCCTGGCCGTGACTGCTCGCTCTGAAACCTACCCCCAGGCCGAGCTAGAAGAAGCTAAAAAAATCGCCCAGCTCATAGGCATAAGGCACCTGATTATAACCTCAGAAGAGTTAGAGATCCCGGGTTTTCAGGATAATCCCCCCAACCGATGCTACTATTGTAAGAAAGAGCTTTTTGAAAAGCTCAAGGAATTAGCGGTTCAAGAAGGGATAGATTTTATTGCTGATGGCTCCAACTGTGATGATTTGGGAGACCATCGCCCCGGTATGTTGGCCGCCAGAGAGCTGGGTGTTCGTAGCCCCTTGAAAGAGGCTGGTTTAACCAAAAAAGAGATCCGAGAATATTCTTATGCACTGGGGCTCCCTACCTGGGAAAAGCCTTCTTTTGCCTGCCTGGCCTCCCGGTTTCCCTATGGCGAAAAGATCAGTCAGGAAAAGCTCCGCCGGGTTGACCGGGCAGAGGAGTTTTTGAGGGCTAAAGGGTTCAAGCAGTTACGGGTCAGGCATCATGATGGTATTGCCCGGATTGAGGTAGACAAAAAAGACCTGGGGAAGTTTTTGCAATACAACCTTGCTACAGAAGTGGTGGCTAAGCTGAAGGAATTAGGTTTCAATTATATAACCCTGGACCTGGAAGGGTATCGCATGGGCAGTATGAACGAAGTCCTTCCCCTGGAAATGAAAAGAAAATGATCCGGAATCTGATCTTTATATTTCTAATCTTAGCCCTTTATCAGATGTGGAAGGGTTTCACCAGGGGCAGCAAAACAAAGCATTTCTCCCAAAATAATGGGCTGAGACAGATAGATGATGAGATGGTAAAAGACCCTCACTGCCAGGTCTATATCCCTAAATCTAGCGCCATAAAGAGGCACATAGCTGGACAAGAGCACTATTTCTGCAGCCCAACTTGCGCAGAAAAATTTAAAGAACAGGCTTAACAGACTAAACCTTTATTCTCCGACAATTCTCTGCGGCCTCAGACCCCAATTATTTTTCTTTCCACTCTTCTATCTGACATTCAAGAGGTTTCCCTTAGTGCTTCATTTCATAAACACAGTTACGTATTATGCCTATTTTTTGCCTCTCCTGTATTCCTGGTTTCCTTATCATAAGCACTTTCTCTCAAATACGTCACCGTAATTATGGATTAGAGTTTGATCTTTTTGGCATAAAGGATAATAGGCCAGGCCCTGATCTCGGCCAGTACTGACTCTGGTATCTCAGCATCAACACTTACCAGGGCAGTAGCCATACCACCGATAGTCTTTCGGCCCAGGTTCATACCGGCAATATTTATCTTATTATTCCCCAGGATAGTGCCAATCTTTCCTATTACTCCAGGCATATCCTGATTGTAAAATACCAGCATGTGCCCTGACAGGATGGCTTCTAATGGAATGTTATTTATCTCTACTAGACGGGCATCCCGCCGGCCGTATAAAGTGCCTGCTACTGACCCGGTCTCTTTATCGGTAATTGCCTCCAGGCGAATCAGGCTGGAATAATTTTCCGTTTGGCTGAGGATAGTCTCTGTTACCTTAATACCCCGCTCTTTAGCTATTATGGCAGAATTAACTAGATTTATTCGCTCTTTTATAAAATGCTCCAGCAGTCCTTTCAGGAGAGAAGCGGTCAGGTAACGAGTCTCTAGCTCTGCTATCTCACCGTAATAATTTATCTTAACCTCTTTAAGGCCCCCCTCCAATAACTGGGCCTCCAGGCCCCCCAATTTCTCTGCCAGGGTTATATAGGGTCCCATACGGGCATAGAGCTCAGCATTCATAGAAGGGAGGTTCACCGCATTTTTAACCTCCCCATGCTTAAAAAAGCTGATCATCTGCTGGGCTATTTCTATCGCAACATTGTCCTGGGCCTCTTCGGTAGCAGCCCCTAAATGGGGGGTACAAATGACGGCATCAAGCTCTATAAGGGGGTTATCGCCGGGCGGTTCTTGCTCAAAGACATCCAGGGCAGCGCCCGCTACTTTTCCTGATACCATAGCCTCATAGAGGGCCTTCTCGTCTATGATACCTCCCCGGGCACAATTGATTATCCTTACCCCTTTCTTCATCTTTTCAAACTCTTTTTTCCCCAACAGATAAGCTGTTTCATTAGTCTTGGGGGTATGGACAGTAATATAATCAGAACGGGCCAGGAGTTCATCAAACCCTACCAGGGGTGCCCCTAAGCTCTGGGCCATATCGGAAGATATATAAGGATCATAAGCAATAGTGACCATGCCTAACCCCTGGGCCCTTTGTGCTACTAACCTACCAATACGCCCTAGACCTATTATACCCAGGGTTTTGTTAAAGACCTCTACCCCCATGAACTTACCCTTTTCCCATTTCTTGCCCTTAATAGAGCTGGTGGCTTGAGGTATCTTCCTGGATAAGGCCAGCATGAGAGAGATAGTATGTTCTGCGGTGGTAATAGCATTCCCTTCCGGGGCATTCATAACGATAATACCCCGCATGGTGGCTGCCTCTAGATTAATATTATCCACCCCTATCCCGGCCCTACCAATAATCTTGAGATTATCGGCCGCCGCTATTATCTCGGCTGTGACTTTGGTACTGCTCCGAACAATCAGGCCCTGGTATGGTGGCATCTCCTTGACCAATTCTGCTGGTGTTAAACCCGTCTTTACAGCAACCTCCAGACCGGCCCTTTCCTTTTGCAGGATCTCCAGACCCTTAGCGGATAATTTATCGCTAACTAAAATTTTCATCCCTGCCCTCCACTGTTATAATAGACCTCTATGGCCGCTCCTACACCTTTACCAAAGGTAACTTCGTAACCAAGCTTTTTTAACACCATTTCTAAGGCAGCTATACCGGTAGTAATATCAAAGATGTCTACATAGCCTAAATGGGCAATCCTGAATATCTTCCCTTTAGCCCGATCCTGCCCGCCAGCAATAGTGATGCCAAATTGCTCCCGCATCATCTTAGGAATAGCAGCGCCATCAATCCCAGGTGGTACTTTTACGGCTGTTACTGCATCGCTAGGAGAGTCTTTAGCATATAGTTCCAGGCCCAGGGCTTCCATAGCCGTCCGGGTAGCGCGGGCCAGCCGGGCATGGTGAGCAAGGACCTTCTCTAACCCCTCCCTTTTTATCTCTTCCAGGACTTCTTTAAGCCCTATGATAAGTGATACCGCCGGGGTATAGGCGCTTTGGTTTTTAGCCAGGGCCTTTCGCTCTTTGCGTAAGTCAAAATAGTATCTTGGACAGGTAGAAGTTTCTGCAAATCGCCAGGCCTTCTCGCTCAGGTTTACCATGGCCAAGCCGGGAGGCAGCATGAGGGCTTTCTGGGAGCCAGCTACGACTACATCCAGGCCCCATTGGTCGGGTAGGATAGGGAAGACCCCTAAGGCTGATATAGCATCTACTATCAGGATAGTATTTTCGTATGGCCTGACGATCTCACCCAGGGCCTGCACATCATGCCTGACACCGGTAGAAGATTCACTGGCCTGGACAAATACCCCTTTTATATCCGGGGATCTCTTTAGCGCCTCGGCAATCAGGCGGGGTTCTATGGCCTTGCCCCATTCTACATCTATATTAATAGTCTCTAAACCATACACCTGACAGAGCTCGGCCCATCTCTCGCCAAATTTCCCTCCCCTGACTACCAGGGCTTTATCACCCGGGGAGAAGAGGTTGCAGACGGTGCCTTCCATCCCTCCCGTGCCAGATGAGCAGAGAACTAAGACATCGTTTTTAGTCTGGAACAGGTATTTCAAATCCTCTCGCACCTGAGCTAAAATAGCAGCGAATTCCGGGGCACGGTGATGGATAATAGGTTTGCCCATCTCCAGGACAGCGTCAGGAAATAGTGGTGTGGGGCCGGGGGCCAGTAAGTATTTTTTTTTCACTTTGTCTCCTCCTCTTCATCTTCATCCAACGATAATTCCAGATCATCCGTACTATCTTCAAGACCCAGGAAAATTCCCTCCTCGGGTTGTTCTTTTTCCTCTTCTTCCAGTAGAATGATAAGCTCTTCTAGGGCCTCATCTAGCTCTTCTAATTGTAGGATAGGGGGATCTTCCTCCCCTCCCTCTAAATCCAGATGAATATCCTGTTTCTCTCCGTCTAATAAGAGCAATGGAGCAGACTCTTCGTCCGGTTCAGCGGAAACTTCAATAGCAATGGTCTCTATATCCTTATCCTCTCCCTCTTCTGCCGGAAATAGGAAATCAAGCTTAGCAGGTTCCTCTTCTAAGACTATTTCGTCCTGATCACCTGGCAGCAAGGCTGCGTATTCCCTTATCTCTTCCGCAGCATCCACGGGTTCTATTGGTTCTTCAAGCTCTTCCATCTGGGGTAACTCAATAGTTTCCATCTGACTGGCTTCTTCTGGTAATAGTTCTTCTAATACTGGGCTGGGGTCATATGCTGCCTCTGTTACTATGGCTGAAATCATTTCTTCCTCGGCAGATAGGCCCATGGATTCAAAGGGTGAATCCTCTGAAGGTAGGGAGTGGAGCTTTAGATTCCCGGGTTTAATCCCCCAGATATGTTTTTCCTTTTTAAACAGGACTAAATCCTTACCGCACTCTTTACACTTATCCAGATAATTAAAACTAACATAACCGCACTTGGGGCATTTCATAACCTAGCCCACCTCCTCAGATTTTTTTTGCGGTATAAACCGCAGCAATACCACCGGTTAATGGATAATAAGTTACCCCCTGGAATCCACCCTCTTCCAGTTTTTCCTTTAAAGCCTCTCCATAGGGAAAAGCTAGGACAGATTCCGGTAGATAGTGGTAGGCTTTGCGATTCTTTGATACTACCCCACCCAGCCAGGGTAAGACCTTCAAGAAATAGAGGTAGTAAAGCCTCTTGAATAAATAATTTTCCGGGTTACTAAACTCCAAAATAACTAAATAGCCCCCCGGTTGCATCACGCGGTACATCTCGATCAAGCCCCGGGCTGGGTCAGCAAGATTACGCAGGCCAAAGGCTATTATAATAGCATTGGCCGTTTCTGTCATAAACGGTAAGGAGAGGGCATTAGCTAAAGATAGCTTTA
>MHDQ01000296.1:0-12308 GCA_001803565.1 Nitrospinae bacterium RIFCSPLOWO2_12_FULL_45_22
AGTTATAAATGAGTTGAGGGAGAAGAATTTAATTGATGACTATGCAATAGGTGGGGGTATTGGAGCGCTATCTTATATTGAGCCTTTTCTTACTTATGATTTAGCTGTGGCTATTTTTTGTCATAAAGGCTATGTAATAAATTTGTAGTGGTCGAGCTTGCTCGACTTTATTTGCAGAGCAAGCTCTGCCACTACCCTGCCTGTACCGTGATTCCGGCACAGGCAGGCATGGATGAGCGGTTAGCTTTTGCTGAGGGAGGTTCTTTAGATGGAGCTGGGTGAGCTCGCAAAAATGCTTAAAGACTACTTTGGGAAAAGAGATGAGGTGGTACTGGCTTTCCTTTTTGGCTCGTGGGCGAAGGGCCAGCGAGGTATTGACTCAGATATTGATATCGCTATCTATTTCCAACCCAAAGGCCATAGCCTGGAATGGGAAAAAACAGACTTTCAATATGATAGTGAAGACCATATCTGGTTAGACATCGAGAGGATTGTAGGAAGGGAAGTGGACCTCCTGATCCTTAACCGGGCTGCGCCAACCATCGCCGACAGTGCCCTAAGAGGGATTCCCATTATCATTAAAAACCGTAATCTATATCTGGATTTTCTTTTGAGAATTACCTCGGAAGCCATTGATTTTCGGCAATGGGTTGAGGCATATTGGCAGTATAAGGAACAGAGGAAGCATGGGACTCCTGCCTGAGGATAGATCTTGATAAAGAACAAGGTAACTGAGGATAGGATACAAAAGATATATGAAAATGAATGTTGATAAAAAATTAGATCAGATCCTTAAGAAACTAAAGAAGAAATTAAGCAACCTATATGGGGAGAGGTTTAGAGAGTTGATTCTTTATGGTTCTTATGCCCGTGGAAAAGCGAATAAGGACTCGGATATTGATGTTGTGGTTGTTCTTGAAGGGAAGATAGTCCCAGGGCAAGAAATAGACCGTATGCTTGATGTAATAACGGACCTGAACCTTAAATATGATGAACTTATCTCTGTCTACCCAATATCCTTAAATGACTTGCCCATTACAAAGAGTCCTCTGCTTTTACGTGTTAGAGCGGAGGGTGTGAGGATATGAGTGAGATTGAAAACCTGCTTGCCCGGGCTCGCAGATATATCAAATCTGGTAATCTCCTTTTAGCAGACGGAGATTATGAATCTGCTGTATCCCGTGCCTACTATGCCATGTTTTATTCCACCGAGGCTTTGCTACTTACTAAAGGGTTATCCTACTCGAGCCATAAAGGTGTTATTTCTGCATTTGGAAGGCATTTTGTAAAGACCGGGATCTTCCCCACAAATCTTTCGCTAAGTCCCTTACCCGGGCCTTCCAGAAGAGACAGGTTGGTGAATATGAGTTTACTTTTGTTATGGCAGAAAACGAAGCCAGAGAAATACTTGAGGAAGCTGAAAAATTTATAAAAGTGGTCGTTGAGTATCTGAAGAGCAGTGGCTACAATGTACAGTAGCCTTAGCTTGATTTCGGCTGACCCGAATGGATAGGATATTTAGGGTAGAGAACAGAGCATTTGGAAATGCCAATAGACCAAGAAAATATAGACCGAGAAAATAATGAGAGAGCGCTTAGCAGGTTGATAGAACTTCTTAAAACTGGCCGAGCCCTGGCCTTTGTCGGTTCGGGTAGCTCTAAAAGGGTGGGTTATCCCGATTGGGATGAACTACTTTCGTTGATGGAGGGAGAAATTCGAACAAAAGATCCTACATTTAACGGGTCTTTCCACAGAGAAGCTGGAGATACCCTCTGGCATGCTTATAAATTAAAAGAAAGACTCGGCGAAAACTTTTACCCCTTTATCAAAAAAACCTTTGAACCTAAGAATAATCGGCATAATGCTTTCCATATAAATTTGATGAGCCTTTCCTTCCAACATATCATTACATCAAACTATGACTCAGTATTAGAGGATGCTTTTTCTGGGTTGCGAAAATCCAAACCGGTTGAAAGATTCTGTTGGAATGAAAAAGAAAAATTGTGCGACTTTATCCGGCGGATGAATGATCCATTGTATAAAGATACCATACAAATTTTTTACGTTCATGGTCGATATGATTCTCAGGATTCAATTGTTCTCACCGAAAGGGATTATACGAATCGTTACCATGAAGGCAATCTTGCTATAAAATGTCTATGGCTTATAGCGGCAACAAGGCAAGTAGTATTTGTCGGATTTAGCTTTCAAGATTTTGATCTTCTTTCAGCATTCCGGCAGGTTCGAGGAGATTTTGGGGGAGGTGATTCACGGCACTTTGCACTAGTAGGGATTGAGCCAAACAAAGATCGTATAATTCGACGCAATTACCTTAACGATAAATTTGGTGTAGAACCGATATTTTATGACATTATTGAAGGAAAACATGACGAGCTAGATAAATTGGTAATAAAAATACTCGGCGAATTTGGTCTTAAGACATCATTGATGGATGTAATTGAGCCCAAGCATGATTCAATTGATGAGGATGTAAGACGGCTTCAGGAGTATACTACAAAAGCATATGATCAAATAAAGAGTGGTAAATCAAAATGATCCGGTTAGAACGTAAGAAACTTTTAAACGAACTAAATAGAATGTCCGATATTGGGCACCTTTTAGTCATTGGGGAACCAGGTATCGGAAAATCATGGATTTTAAATGAGCTTGTGGTCCAAAGATATGAGCAGAAAAAAATCACATTGCTCCTTAAAGCCGATGAACTAGAGATTTCCTCAATGAATGATTTTAAAACTGCCCTGAATATCAATAATGAATTGGATACTGTGTTAAATAGCCTTAGCAAAGGTGAACATGGAGCTCTTATAGTTGATGCCTTGGATGCAGCCCGCAGCGAACCGAGGCAAAGAGCTTTCCGAGATCTGATCCATCAAGTTCAGACTCAATGTCCTGATTGGTCGGTGGTTGCCAGTATACGGATTTATGATGCCAGACGTTCCCGGGAACTCCTTTCCCTTTTTCCCAGTGGCTCAATGGATACTACTGAAGAATTTCGATGCCCGGACATTCGTTACCGTCACCTATGGGTTCCCCTCTTAACCGAGGAAGAGATTCGGGATGCCATCCGCCAGGAACCTCGCTTGCGGCCTTTTTATGACAAAGCTACTCCGCAATTACGACAAATATTACGGAACCCTTTTTACCTTTGGTTAGCAAATGAACTCATCGAGGAAGGGGTTAATGTTAATCAGATCTCTTCTATTCAGTCTGAGGTACAACTACTTGGTTTGTATTGGCATGAGCGGATAAATAAGAAGCCGGACGCAGAGGACAGAAGGATGCTGTTGGTCAATGCAGCTAAGGCCATGGTGGATAGCCACTCCCTTTCTGTGTCTCGATCGGATGTGTATCAACAGCCAGGTTTAACCGGAGCGTTTAATGCCTTGCTGAGTGAGCAAGTGCTAAAAGAAGTTACAGTATCAGGAGAAAGGCTGGCTTTTGCCCATAATATGCTTTTTGATTATGCGGTTTCGAGGCTCCTTATTCCAGAAGAGCCGAAAGAGTCCCTTCAATTTCTGATAGAGGAAATAAGCAGGCCCATTTTTTTAAGGCCAAGCATTACTTACTACTTTGCCCGCCTCTGGTATGATGAACGGGATCTCTTCTGGAAAACCTTCTGGCACTTTATGTTTGATGAAAAGGGGGAGATAGGGGAGCATATTAGAGTTCTCCCGGCCTTAACCATCCCAGCCGAAGTGAGCGATGCCGATGATCTCCAGCCTTTAATTGATAGATTAAAAGAAGACAAAGATTTGATCAAAGAGGGAGCGAAAGCGGTACAGCGAGTCCTCCAATGTTTGCAATCATTAAAAGGTGCACCGGAGCCACAAAAGAATTTGTCTTGGGTAGAGTTTTTTTATCGCCTGCGGGAACACCTTTCTATTGGATTTATCAATGAATATGTCCGGTTACTAAATTCGATGGTAGATATTTGGGATCAATGGAAGCATCCTGAGCAGCATAAAATAGCAGTGACGTGCAGAAAAACCCTTGAATGGACCTGGGGTCCACCCAAGGGTTTAAATGAGGCTCAAATTAGAAACCTTACCCGGATGATAGGTGTCTGGGTAGTCCCTCTGGTATGTAAAACCTTTGGTGAAAATTCGGTGGAGTCACGGAAGTTATTGCAGAATATTCTTGAGCGGATCAGACAGCCTGCAACTCCTACCCAAGAGATTTATCGGCTTACGCATGAAATTGCGCACCTCTGGCCCTATGATCCGGACTTTGTAGCAGATATTTATAAGGCTGTCTTCGAATATGAAGAAACTTCAGCGGAGAAAACCATATTGAGCTCCGGTGTTGTAGGCCTGACAAGCACCCGTCGGCAAGACTATCAGATGTGTTACTACATATTGGAGGAAGAATTTCCCAAATTTCTAAAGACGCACCCTATGCCGGCCACCCGGGCGATGGTCTGGGCAGTAAATGCCGCTACCAAGCGGGAACATGTATTCAGATATTCTTCTGCTGTTCCTAAAGATTTGGAACCCTCCCCGTTTCCTTTTAATGATAAAACCGCCCGTTATTTACCTGATCCTAGCTATGTATGGGATCAGGGTGATTTAATTGATCACTATTACTATAAAAAAATGCTATCCCATTTAGACATCTTTTTAGAAGACCTGGCTAGGTCAAACAATGGTAAGGCGAAAGAATTGCTTACCAATATTCTGAATGAAATCGTGAAAGAAAATGAGGTTGCGGTCATCTGGAGACATATCCTGAAACTCGCTATTAAGCATCCTTCCTTTTTTATCCAGGATATCTATCCTCTTCTCACTGCCGAACCTATACTGGTTTGGCCTGAGACTAATTATGAAGTGGGAGAATTATTAAAGGTTGGCTTTGAGTATCTCGAAGCAGAGCAGCGTCGGCAAATTGAGAAATCATTGCTCTTCCTACCAAATGCTACCCAGGCACCTATGAATCAGAAAGGCTTGGAAAGGCTTTATCTAACGTTAATTTCCTGTATCCCAGAAGGGTTATTGACATGTGAGGAATCACGTAGAATACTTAGTGCGCATAGGGAGAGCGGGGAAGGGATTCCAGAAAATCGGTCTCATAGTCCAATATTTGAATTCTCAAGTAAAAAATCTACGGAATCTGATTGGCTAATGGAGGAAGGGGCGGATCTCACTACCCCTGCAAATAAAAAGTTAATCGAGTTTTCCAACCCCGCCAGGGAGTTCGAAGACCAACATCTTAACAAAATACCTTCGATAGAAGCCTGTGAACAAGTCCTTCCGCAACTGGTGAAGCTAAATGACTATTTAGCCAGCAGTGCCAAAGATATGGATGAACCGGTTCGGGAATCGGCATTAAAACACCTGGCAGGGGCTTGTGAGACCATAGCCCGCACCCATGATCTCCCATATGATCATGAAGCCTTGAAACTAGCCCAGAAAGTATTTTATCTTGCTGGACAGGATCGTTCACCGGAATTTAATCCAAAATACCACGCAACCTTTGACTCTCCCTCCTGGTCTCCAGCGCCCCGCATCGAAGCCGCCCAAGGAATCATGCACCTTGTCAGTCGAGAAGAGTTTGCAACTGAAGAG
This sequence comes from Nitrospinae bacterium RIFCSPLOWO2_12_FULL_45_22, assembly GCA_001803565.1. Lineage (GTDB taxonomy): Bacteria > 2-12-FULL-45-22 > 2-12-FULL-45-22 > 2-12-FULL-45-22 > 2-12-FULL-45-22 > 2-12-FULL-45-22. Next base: position 5,583 of record MHDQ01000296.1, read on the forward strand.
AACCTTAATTTAGTAGAAAAGCTCTCACAGGATCAGGTTCCGGCGGTTCGGTTTCACATTGTGATTAATATATTGAAACTTTATTATACGGCCCCGGAAAAGCTGTGGGAAATAGCTCTTCGCATAGCAGAGCGTGAGCCAACTAATGGCGTCCTAACCGGTCTTGCCGAAGCACTAAGGGATGCAGCCAGTGTACAACCTGAAAGGGTACTGGATGTATTAGAAATAATATGTAAGAGACAACCTTCGGCAAAGAGAAAAGGTATTTCCTTGGTTGACCCCTGTCTCTCCGCGATTGCAGGTTTATTTATTGCCCAAGATAATAGCCGAGCAAATAAGATTCTGAAGCAATATGAATCTGATCCCATAAAAGGCGCCTCGGAATTGGTATATGCGGTTCTAACAGCCAGTAATTATCTATTGTGTGGAATTGCCAAGAGCTGGAAGGAAGATCCTGATAGTGTAAGGAAACGAGCCCGAGAAGTCATGTCCCGGGCGTTATCCAGTTCAGAAAAGGGATTCTTAGAACTACAAGAAAAGTTTGGTGATAGCTGGCCAGAGGAACGACAAAAGGCAGCTAAAGAACTCTATGAAATCGTAGATCAGGTTGCCACCAGGCTCTATTTCACTGCTGATGTCAGGACTGATTCAAGTAAGCAAAATAAAATACCGTTGGATGATAGACAGCGGGCACAATATTATCACGAGATTCGTCCATTGATAAAACAGGTCATCAAGATCGGGTTTTCTCCTGGGGGATTCCTCCCAGCGCGAACTGCGCATTATCTTATGCAGCTATTGAATGGGGTCTTGCCCTATGGTCCTTCAGGGGTTATTGCTCTTGCCGATGAACTGTGCAAAGCCTCGGCTGCTTATGGATACACTCTGGATTCCCTTGCTATTCAAGAAGTAGTCAAGTTGGTAGAGACCTGCCTGGCGGACTATAAAGAAATTCTACAACATGAGCAAGATGTAGCCCATCTGGTAAGCCTATTGAATATATTTGTAGAGGCTGGCTGGCCAGAGGCTATACAACTTGTATTCCGGCTAGAAGAAATCTTTCGCTAATGAAAAGGGGATTAATAGAAAGACTATATCATGCCTTCGTTGAGAGGGGCAGAGAGGGGGTTTAAGAGTAGTAATGATGATAGAAAAGGATGTAGTATTAGGTTTTATTGAAGGTCATAGGCGGGCTAATGAACTGGTCAGGGCAGAAAAGAAAAGGCGCCTCTCAGAATTGAGTATAGAAGATTCTCTTCGAGAATACGATACTCCCTGTAAAATGTGGGAAGCAAACCCTAATTCGGATAAAGAAGGATTGGAATTACTGGCAAGACAAAAGATAGCTTTTCTCCTTGAGAGGAGAAGACGATTTAACAAAGTCAGTGGTCTTAAATAAGAAGAATGAATTGATAAGAAAGGGTCAGAGGATGAGGTCGGTTAAATTTATCCTGTATCTGGCGGTATTGGTGCTGCTGGGGAGTTTCTTTTCCTTGAATAGCCAGGATGTGGTGGTAAATTATGGGCCGGGTAGTATATGCTTACCCCTATTTATAGTAATGGCGGCAGCTATGATGGTTGGTTGCCTGGTTATCTGGGCCTATGAACTGGTCGCCCAGCACCGGCTACGCCGCGATAATAAGAGGCTCAACCAGGAAATAAAAAGACTGGAACACCAGCTCTCTACTACCCAGCCCAACCTACCCGGCTAGACCAGGTAATTAGGGCATTGGGTCATCTAATAACGTAATAACCTAATGACGTAATAACCTGGCCCCGCTAAGGAGGGAGGCAGTAATGTCTGACCAAACCCCGATGATGCGGCAATACTATGCAGCTAAGGAAAAGTTGAAGGATGCTATCCTCTTTTTCCGCATGGGGGATTTTTATGAGATGTTTTATGAAGACGCCCGGATTGCCTCCCGCATCCTGGAGATTGCCCTGACCTCCCGACAAAAGAATGCTGAAAACCCGATCCCGATGTGTGGTGTGCCCTATCATGCTGCGGATGGTTATATAGCAAAATTAATAGAAGCGGGGCATAAAGTAGCTATCTGTGAGCAGGTAGAAGACCCCCGGGAGGCTAAAGGGCTGGTGAAGCGTGAGGTAGTAAGGATCATCACCCCGGGGACTATCCTTGATACCGGCGTGCTCAAGGCCAAGGAAAACAATTATCTAGCCGCTATTTATCCGGGCAAGGAAAGACTGGGCCTGGCCCTGCTGGACCATACTACCGGGGAATTCTTTCTCACCGAGCTATCAGGCCCTAAAACCCTGGAGCGCTTCAAGGATGAATTCTACCGGTTCGCCCCCAAAGAGATATTGATCCCACCCGGCTTAGAAGACCAAGACCCCTTTTACGCTTTTTTGCGCCAGGAACCCACCTTCTTAGTAGAAGATCAAGAAGAATGGAGCTTTGACTATGACCTGGCCTACCAGACCTTGTTAGATCAATTCCAGACCAGTTCATTGGAGGGGTTTGGTTGCGAGGGGCTACCCGCCGCGATAAGGGCTGGTGGGGCCTTGATCCACTACTTACGAAAAACCCAGGGCGAGAGCCTGAAGCATATAAATAAGGTAACCTATTACAATACCAGTGATTATATGGTGATGGATCAGGCTACCCAGCGGAATCTGGAGCTGATCACCTCTTTAGACCCGCTCCATCCGGAAGGGTCATTATTGGCCGTGCTGGACCAGACAGTAACGGCTATGGGTGGCCGGAAGCTAAAAAATTGGCTCCTCCATCCCCTAAAAGACCTGGCTACCATAGAGAAACGCCTCTCGGCGGTAAATACCTTTTATCATGACCTTATCACCCGGAAGCAATTAAGGGAGCTCCTCAGAGGGATACATGACCTGGAGCGGTTAGCCAGCAAGATCGCCTTAAACGCCACTAACCCCAGGGACCTCCTGGCCTTAAAAAACTCCCTCAGCCTCCTGCCACAACTAGAGCAGCTCCTCCAGCCTGCCTGTGCCAGCATGGCAGACAGGCCCGGTACTGACCCTATGATTAATGAGCTGCTGAACGATTGGGATAATCTTTCTGAGGTGAAAGAGCTGATAGAGAAGGCTATTGAAGATGATGCGCCCCTTAATTGGCATGAGGGGGGGATAATCAAGGCGGGCTTTAGCGCTGAGCTGGATCAGTTGCGGAGTATAAGCCAGCATGGTAAAGACTGGATCATAGGGCTGGAAGAACAGGAGCGACAACGAACCAGGATCAACTCCCTTAAGGTGGGATACAATAAGGTATTTGGCTACTATATCGAGGTGACCAAGAGGTATCTAACGCAGGTGCCGGACTACTATATCCGACGCCAAACCCTGGTCAATGCTGAGCGGTTTATTACGCCGGAGTTGAAGGAGTGGGAAGACAAGATACTGGGGGCAGAGGAGAAGCTCCTCCAGTTAGAAGAGAAGCTTTTTCAACAACTAAGGGAACAGATAGCCGGGAAGACCCAGCAAATCCAGGCTATGGCCCAGAAGATAGCGGTGCTGGACACTTTAGCCTCCCTGGCCCAGGTAGCCCATGACAAAAACTATACCCGGCCCGTGGTAGATCAGGGCGACACCATCCAGATAACTGAAGGCCGCCACCCCCTCCTTGAGGGCTTAACCCTGGGAGAGAAATTTATCCCTAATGATACCTACTTGCATAATGCTGACCACCAGATCATACTTATTACCGGACCAAATATGGCGGGCAAATCTACCTATTTGCGCCAGGTAGCGCTGATAGTATTATTAGCTCAGGTGGGTAGCTTTGTGCCAGCTAACGAGGCACGGATAGGCATAGTAGACCGGGTTTTTACCCGGATAGGCGCCCAGGACTTTCTGGCCCGGGGTCAGAGTACCTTTATGGTAGAGATGAATGAGACGGCCAATATCATCCATAATGCTACGGCAAAAAGCTTAATCATCCTGGATGAGGTAGGCCGGGGGACCAGTACTTATGACGGGCTGAGCCTGGCCTGGTCTATTACCGAACATATCCACCAGGTAATCGGCGCTAAGACCCTATTCGCTACCCATTACCACGAGCTTACTGCCCTGGCTCAGCTCTTCCCTCGAATAAAAAATTATAATGTAGCGGTCAGAGAATGGAGCGATAAGGTTATCTTTTTACGTAAGATTGTAGAAGGGGCTACTGACCGGAGTTATGGCATCCAGGTAGCCCGTTTAGCCGGTATCCCTGCCGGGGTACTGGGCCGGGCTAAAGAGGTGTTACATCAGATGGAGAACAATAACCGTAAATCCTGCCGGAAGAATTTGATAAAGCATACCCCAGGCCAACCCTGGCAATTGCATCTCTTTGATGACCAGCCAGACCTGATCAGGAAAAAACTCCAGGAGATCAATATAGACTCGCTGACACCACTAGAGGCCTTGAATAAGCTGGAGGAATTAAAAAATATTTTAGAGGAAGGTAGAGATAAGTAATGGTAGATATGGCTAGAATCAGGAGAAGAAGAATCCGAAGGGCTATTGTGGGTTTAGTCCTCCTGGTGATTATCCTTACTATAATTCAAACTTATATAAAAGGCGTCAGGAGCCCTTCTCCTATAGCCAGCAATATCCTGGTCTTCTCCCTCTTCAACATAAATATTATTCTCCTTATGCTCCTGATATTTTTTGTTTTCCGCAATATCGTAAAGCTCTATTTTGAGCGTAAATCCCAGACTATAGGGGCCCAGTTTAAGACTAAATTGGTAGCAGCCTTTGTAGGCTTTTCCTTGATCCCAGCTATCCTGCTCTTTGTGGTGGCCAGCGGTCTCATCACTAACAGCATAGATAATTGGTTCAATGAGCAGGTAGAGAAGTCCCTGGAAAATGCCCAGGAAGTGGTAGATTTCTATTATAATAACCTCTCTGAAGATGCCCAGCTCGCCGCTAAGCGGTTCGCTCAGTACCTCACTAACCAGGGATTGGTAGGCTATTCCCCTAATAGAGGCTTAATAAAAGCGAAAAATATGGCCTCAGTGCAAAAGGCCCTCGATAAGTTCAGGACCGATTATTCCCTGGATGCCCTGCAGATCTTCGATAAAGACCAGGAAATGCTGGCCTATAGTATCCACCCTACTCTTCAGGTACACAAAGATAAACTCCTCATTAGGGACACCTATCGTTATGTGAGACGGAGTCTGGCAGGAGATACTAATACCAGGGTTAAGACTATCAAGGAAGGGGTAACGGTCCGGGGATTTGCCCCTATTCGGCAAGATACGATCCCCACGCCGGTAGGAGCCGTAGCAGTTACCCATTACATCCCCAAGGATATCGCTGCCAAGGTCTCAGAGATCACCAAGACCTTTGATGAATATAGGGGGTTAAAGTTCTTGAAAGGCCCTATTAAGTCCAGCTACATTATTACCTTTTTCCTTATTACCCTCCTGATTATCTTTTCTGCCACCTGGTTCGGTTTTTATCTGGCTAAAGGGATCACGGTACCTATCCAGAAACTGGCCGAGGCCACACGCTATATAGCCCGGGGAGATCTGGAGTTCAATATAGACGTTGAAGCCAAGGACGAGATAGGTATCCTGGTGAACTCTTTTAACCAGATGACCAAAGAGCTGAAGGATAGCCAGGTACAGATTGCCCAGGCCAACGAAGGGTTGAGGCAAAAAAATATCGAGCTGGATCAGCGGAGGAACTATATTGAAACAGTCCTGAAGAATGTAGCAGCCGGTGTGATCTCGCTAGATAAAGAAGGAAGAATAACTACTATTAATAAATCGGCTGAGAGACTACTGGAGCTAGATGCTGATACCCACCGGGGTAGACCTTACCAGGAAGTCCTTGGGGCAGAACAATATTACCCCATATTGAGCCTCATCAATAAGGCCATCATAGATGACTATGAGAATCTGGAAGAACAAGTTAAGCTAGTGATCGGCCAAAAACCCCTCACCTTAATCATCCATGCCTCGACGATGAAAGATGATAGTTATAATCCCTTAGGCATGGTATTGGTGCTCGAGGACCTGACAGAATTGATAAAGGCCCAGAGGGTCGCGGCCTGGCGAGAAATAGCCAAAGGCATTGCCCATGAAATCAAAAACCCCCTCACCCCTATCCAGCTATCCGCCCAGCGACTTAAGAAGAAATATGTGACTCAGGCCCCTGACCTGGATGAGACCTTTGATGAGTGTGTAGATACCATTATTAATCAGGTAGATGACATAAGGGGGTTGGTGGATGAATTCTCTCGCTTTGCCCGGATGCCTGAGTCCCAGCCTAAACCGGAGGACCTCCATAAGGTCACAGATGAGGTTATTGCCCTCTACCGGGTATCACATAAAGATATTGAAATAATACCCACCTACGACCCTCAGATAAATACCTTAGAGCTTGATCGTGACCAGATCAAACGATTATTAATTAACCTGATAGAAAACGCTATCAAGGCCATGAATGGCCAAGGCAAGATATATATTACTACCTGCCTTATGAAGAAAGCGGGCTTTGTCCAAATAGAGGTAGCCGATGAAGGGAGTGGCATACTCCCGGAAGATAGAGATAAGCTCTTCCTCCCTTATTTTTCTACTAAAAAAGGGGGTACCGGCCTGGGTTTAGCCATTGTAAATCGCATAGTAGAAGACCATCATGGCTACATAACCGTGAGGGATTATTATCCCAAGGGGACGGTCTTCTCTGTCCACCTCCCCCTTCACCCAACCTTATCCCAGGAGAGTCATTGATCCCTATGAGGGCTTAAGTCTA
>MHDQ01000296.1:12316-12777 GCA_001803565.1 Nitrospinae bacterium RIFCSPLOWO2_12_FULL_45_22
GTCTATATAGAAACCGGAAAATTTTTTGCCATAAAAAATTCGTAATCTTTCACCGCAGAACACGCAGAGGGCACAGAGGAAAGCTCCTGTAACTCAAGGCTTTAGCCTGGCCCATATTTAATTCAGATTGTGTCCCATCTCAGCGACCTCTGCGGTGAACGGTTACCATTTGTGGCCGTAAGGCCATGAAGGTTTACTCGAATTTGTTTTTGCCAGGTAAAAGCACTAGGGCCTTCCCCTGGGCCGTGGTCTCGCCCCGTTGGTTCTCAGCCCATACCTGACATTCCACCATAGGTGACCCATCTTGTAGATATTTGTTGATCACCTTGCCGCGGCACCAGGTAGTATCCCCCACTATATTAAAGCGGCGCACCTCTACCTCCAGCTTCCGCAAGAATCCGTCGTCGCCCATCCAGTTAGTCATCAACTGGCCTAACCACGAAATCCTCTGCGGACCATAA
>MHDQ01000297.1 GCA_001803565.1 Nitrospinae bacterium RIFCSPLOWO2_12_FULL_45_22
GTGAAATACGGACATGGGGCTCCGTTGCGTAGGATAAAGGTTTTAGAGGCTGATCACCCAATTCCTGATGAGGCGGGACTGCGGGCTACAGAGGAAATAGTAGGTTTATTACAAAAGCTGACAGAGAAAGAGCTGGTTATATTTCTTATCTCGGGTGGAGGGTCGGCCTTACTCTCTCAGCCCTGCCCCGGCATAACTCTGACCGATAAACAGGGACTTACCCAAATATTATTAAGCTGTGGCGCCACGATTGACGAAGTTAATGCCTTGAGAAAACACATTTCTCAGGTAAAGGGAGGGAAGCTGGCACGGATGGCCTACCCAGCAACTATGGTCACATTGGTATTATCAGATGTTATTGGAGATCGTCTTGACGTCATTGCCTCTGGGCCTACCGTACCCGATAGCAGCACCTTTGCCGATTGCATCAGGATTATAGATAAGTATCATTTAACATCGAAAATACCTTATACTATCATCCAGCACCTGAAAAAAGGGTTGCAGGGAGAGATAGAGGAAACCCCTAAACCGGGAGCCCCGATCTTTAGCTCCAGTCAAACGGTCATTATCGGTAGTAACATTTTAGCTATTAAAGCCGCTAGCTTCCGGGCGAAAGCATTAGGGTATCGGCCCTTGATCCTCTCGTCCGCTATCCCCGGAGAGGCTCGTGAAGTAGCCCTGGTTCATGCAGCCATTGCTAAAGAAGTTCTATATTCAGGCAATCCGGTAAAGAGGCCAGCCTGTCTCATCTCTGGCGGTGAGACCACGGTTACTATCCGGGGCAAGGGCAAAGGGGGAAGAAATCAGGAATTTGTCCTGGCCGCTATCTTAGGGCTAGCCGCTTGCGAGGGGATAACGGTCTTGTCTGGCGGCACTGATGGGACAGATGGCCCCACTGAGGCTGCGGGGGCGATAGCTGATCACCACACCTTAAAGCGAGCACAGGCCCTGGGTTTGATCCCTAACACCTTTTTAGATAATAATGATTCTTATCATTTTTTTAAAGCACTTGATGACTTACTGATTACCGGGCCTACGGGCACAAATGTTATGGACATCCGCATTATGATAATCGTTTAGGGAAAATTAAGAAGATGATGAAGACTACTATTAGGCAGAAGATGGCCTTTGGCTATACCGTAATGGTCTTACTGGTGGTAGTAGTTAGTTTGTATGCCATTACCCAGTTAAACCGGCTAAATAGATTTATCAATACCGCCCTTACGGTAGACTCTGAGATGCTAAATCTTACCGAAGACCTGATAAACTCCATTTTTATACAGGTCAGCCATGAAAAAAAATTTTTGATAACGAAAGATATGGCCTTCCAAAGACTCTTCGAGGAGAAAGAGAAGGAATTCAGTGATAAGTTAAATACTTTAGCTGAGATAGCTGATTCCCAGGAAAAAAAAGGTTTGCTCGAACAAATACGATCTTTATATGACCAGTATCTCTCTCTGGTAAAGGGTGAATTTAAGGCTGCTACCCTGGAACATAAAAGTAACGAAGCTAGAAAACAGGCCCTGGTGGATTCCGTCACCGAAAAGATAAAACAACTGACAGAAGTCGCTCAGCTTTCTCTTAATAAGAAGATGGTGGCTTCCCAAAAAGTAGGGCTAAGGGGGGCTCGTCTGGCGATAATTATTACCGTGTTAGCCGTAATCTTTGGCTCTGCCTTCGCCTTCTTCATCACCCAGGGAATCTGCTTGCCTGTCCAACGGTTAAAGGAAGGTACCTACCATATAGCCCAGGGCGATTTTAGTAAAAAGATAGAGCTGAAGAGCCAGGATGAAATAGGCGAACTGTCCGCAGCATTTAATGCCATGTGTGATCGGCTGAGGGAATTGGATCAACTCAAAGTAGATTTTGTCTCCAATATTACCCATGACTTAAAGACCCCCCTTTCCTCTATAGCGGAAGCTAATCAGCTTATGCTGGATGGTGTTAGTGGTCCCCTCTCACCTCAGCAGAAACACCTGGTAAACATCATTAAGGAAGATACTGCTCGGCTCACCCGGCTTATTGATAACCTCTTGGACCTGTCTAAAATGGAGGTCGGTATGCTAAAATACGATTTAAAACCAGGGAATATTTCTCCGCTAGTAAAAGAGAGTATAGAATTTATCAGGTTACTGGCCGAGCGCAAAAAGATTCGGGTAAGCTATTCTGAAGAGGGGATTCTTCCCATGGTTTTATTAGATGGAGAGAAGATGGATCAGGTGCTAATAAACTTATTGAGCAATGCTATAAAATTTACCCCTGAAGGAGGTAAGGTAATTATCCAGACCAAGGGAGTGAGGGAATTCCCGATTAATGGTAAAGGGATAACCCTCTCAGAAGACGAGGCTATCCAGCTTAGTATTACTGATACCGGTATAGGCATTGCCCGAGAGGATATCACTCGGGTATTTGATAAATTTTATCAGAGCGGTTCAGGCTCAAATAAGAAAGGGGGCGCGGGCTTGGGGTTAACTATCGCCCGGCATATAATCCAGGCCCATGGGGGTCAGATCTGGGCTGAAAGCGAACCGGATAAAGGTAGTGTCTTCTATCTACTATTACCAGCGCTGCAGGAGGATGCCTGATGAAGCAAAGAAAGGTAGGTTGGTGTTCGGTTAGGATATCTTTAATCTGGGCCTCTATAATAGGATTAATAGCATGCAGCCAGATTACAACGGGACTTTATAATGGATATCAAGGGACGGGCAGTGAGGCCAGACATTATACCTTAGTTCAGAAATACTATCGCCAGGGAGATTATCAGCGCTCGTTAGAAGAAAGCCTCACCCTTATATCCCAATACCCTAAGAGTAATCTCTATGATAAGGCCCTGTTTTATGCTGCCTTAAATAAATTGCATCTGGGGAGTCCTGATGGCGACTATAGCGAAGCTAGCAGTTATTTTAAGCGATTAGCGCAGGAATGCCCCAATAGCCTCTTGCAGGCTGAGAGTAATACCTGGATAGCGGTCCTTGCCGCTCTCTCCCTTAGAGATAACGAGATAGCTGCCTTGCAGAAGGAACTAGGGGAAAAGAAAAGTCGGCTGGCCCTCTTCCAGGAAGAGAAGGCAGAAACCATGCAGCAGTTGAAGGGAGAGATGGAGCTTAAGGTAAAGCAGTTGCAGCGGAAGAAGAGCCGCGAAATTGCCCAGTTGCAAAAGGAAATGAATCGGCTCAGGAAAGAGCTAGAGCTCTTAAAGAAGGTAGATGTTCAATTAGAGCAAAGAAAAAAGGATTTAAGAAAATCGGGAACCGCAGGGCATGACAAAGGAAAAAATCCTGGTAGTAGACGATGAGCCTAATATCCTTGATCTGATAAAGATACGGCTGGAGTCTCAAGGGTATGAGGTAATCCCCGCAGACGAGGGGGAGACGGCCCTAGCCCGAGCCCGAGACGTGGTCTTAGACCTGGCTATTATGGACCTTAAACTAGGTCAAGGAGAAGATGGCCTCGGTATTATGGAAAAGCTGCTCCTCATTAACCCCCATATACCGGTTATTATCCTGACCGCTCATGGGAGTATTGCTAATGCCGTTGAGGCCATGAAAAAAGGGGCATATAGCTACCTGACAAAGCCTTATAAACCGGATGAGCTACTCCTCCATGTGAAAAAGGCCCTGGAAAAACAGCGCTTAACCCGAGAGATAGCTAATCTAAGGACGATATTGGAGGAGCGGTTCCAGATCAAGAATATTATTGGCCGCAGCCCCAGGATGGAGGAGATCTTTTGTCAGATAGAACGGGCAGCCCGGACCGAGGCCACTATTGCCCTTTATGGCGAGAGCGGTACTGGCAAAGAACTTATCGCCAAGACCATCCATTTACAGAGTCCCAGGGCTAAAGGGCCTTTTGTGCCCATCAATTGCGGGGCCTTGCCTGAAAGCCTTTTAGAGAATGAGCTCTTTGGTCATATAAAGGGGGCTTATACCGATGCCCGAGAATCTAAAGAAGGACTCTTTGCCCAGGCCGATGGTGGTACCATCTTTCTCGATGAGATAGGCGATACCACCCAGGCCCTCCAGGTAAAGTTATTACGGGTACTGCAAGAAAAGGAGTTTAAACCCTTGGGCGGAGAGCGGATCGTAAAGGTCAATGTGCGGGTTATCATAGCCTCTCATAAAGACCTTAAGCGGGCGGTAGAAAAAGGGGAGTTCCGGGAAGACCTCTTTTACCGTATCCATGTTGTGCCCATCTACCTGCCACCATTACGAGAGAGGAGGGAAGACATCCCTCTCCTGGCCGATCATTTCCTTAAAAAGTATGGCCAGGAAATGGCTAAAGAAATCAGGGGTTTTACCCCCGCCGCTATGCAGAAAATGATGCTTTATCACTGGCCCGGCAATATTCGGGAGTTGGAAAATACTATCGAACGGGCCGTGGTCTTAATTACCCATGATCTTATCTCGGTGGAAGACCTTTTCCCTCTGGTAGACTCCCAGGAAAAGGGAACGGACGGCCGCGATAAGGGTAGTCTCCTATCTTACAAAGAGGCCAAAGAAGAATTTGAAAAACAATACCTGGCCCAAATATTGCGCCAGACCCGAGGGAATGTCAGGCAGGCTGCTAAACTAGCCAACTACCGGGGTGACCTATACCGCTTAATGAAGAAATACGCCCTGAAGGCCCATGATTTTAAGTAGGGAAAAAGCATCCTCTGCCTCAAAATAGAGACATCTGCCTCAAAATAGAGACATCTGGCTCTGCCTAACTGCTGTCTAGCTTCTGCCATATATGCCGGGTGAGTATGAAGCAGAAATGAGGCAAAGGATACTAGCTTTCCGGTTTAGAATCAGCGGCTAGAAATATCCCTTCCCTGCCAGTCAGCCTAGGCCTCAGAGCCCTTTCATATCACCTTGGCACAACCTTTGCTCTTTATAACTAGACATAATCGGCCTAATCTTTAGGAGGCCATCAAACAAATCCGCCCAGGTAGTCGAGGGGATCCTCGACTGGATAAGAATTATGCAGGGCTCTGATGAGGCCTGCACGGGGGATTGGGTGATGGTTTCCTTGAAATTTAAAGTAGAGAGGAGGTGATATTTAATGGTACGAAGAATGTTAGCCGTTATAATCTCCCTGGCAGTGATGGTGGCCTTTACCATGCCAGTTTTGGCCCAGGAGGAAGCCCCGACAGCCCAGACTGTGAAGGGTAAGGTGGAGAAGCTGGATAAGGAAGGCAAGAAAGTCACTATTGCTGGGACTGAGTACGACCTGAGTGAGGAGGCTGCTGCTGTTGAAGTAGCCGAAGGTGATGAGGTAGAAGCAACCGTAGAAGGTACTACCGTAAAGACCCTCGCTAAGGCTGCTGCTCCGGCAGAGGCACCAGCTCCCGCTGAGGCTCCCGCTGAGGCCCCGGCTGAGTAACCGGTAAAGGAAGGCGAATAAACCGAGGTAATATCTAGCCTTCGTAAGCATAAGGCCCTGTTTTAAAAGACAGGGCCTTTGTTTTTTTAGCCCCAAAATAAACCCTGCTTCTTCTATTCTTCACCCCTCAACCCCACTAAAACTACACGAATCGGTAAAAGTTTGGCTAAGTATTCAGTAAACCACGAGATTATCACAAGATTTTCCTCCTAATCCCTAAACTCTCCTTGCCAAAATTTAGTAGCAAACCAACCCTCTTCCTTGTAGCCTTCAAATAATTTAAACTGCCTATCTGCTTCGCTCATGTTAAGTGTTAACAGTTTATTTTTATTGGCTTTGCATGAGTTGCTAAAGA
>MHDQ01000298.1 GCA_001803565.1 Nitrospinae bacterium RIFCSPLOWO2_12_FULL_45_22
CAAGCCTTTTTTCCTCGAAGTCGCGAATCATATTCTCCGATCATTTCTCTCTTTCTTCGCATCTTGCGCCGTAACAGTTCAGGTTCTTTGTCATGAGGTTTGCGTCATGTCATTGCAGGCAGGGCCAGGAGAAAAAATTTCATGATGGTTGTCACCAGGAATCGGTATTAGCAGAAAAATAGGTTTAGGATGAATGATATATTACGGTAAAATAAAAAAACTTGATTTTTGAATAATTAACTCATAGTATGAGGTCTTGTTCATGATATGAGTATGCCATCAATTATGTCAGATCTTTTTTTAGGAGGCCTGAAAAATGACAAAAATATTATTCACCACCCCATGTCAGCCATATCCAACACAATTCGAGAACGATTCTCTGACTGATGTTGCTTCCCAGAGGCTCTGTAAAGGTCAAGATATATTCACCTTAAGGGGCCATGTCCATTGCTATGGATTACACCTTATTGCCCAAAATATATCCCAGCCATCTATACTCCTGGAATATCCCTCCTGGGACTATTTTGAAAAAGAAGTAAGGAAGGGATATGATTTTGTAGGAATAAGCTTTTTCCAGACCTGTACAGACATGGTTTTAGATATGTGCAAGATAATACGAAGAGTGGCCCCGGAAACCAAGATAGTCCTGGGCCATTATGGTGCATTAACCTTTAATGCCGCATTTCCGGAAGATTACAAGAAAGAGCATGCCGATTATGTCTGCATCGGAGAAGGGATTAAATTTTTCCGGACGCTTTTGGGCGAACCCTTAGATTCACCTATAAGCCAAAGTTATCTCCCTCGGTGTGGTGATAACTTACCCTGGTTAGATAGGCATCCGGGAGGAAATAATTCCTTTGTGATTGCCGGACTGGGCTGCCCGAGTGGGTGTGATTTCTGTGCCACCACGGAGATGCATGCCAATGAGAGAATAATGCTCTATCCGCCGGATAAGGTCTTTGAAGAGATAAAACGGATATACCGGTCTTTCCCCAATACTGTTCAGGTTACCGTATACGATGAAGACTTTCTCAAGTATACCGAAGAGGTGAGGGAACTTGGGAGACTTGTCCAGGAAGATAGCGAATTTGGCTTAAGAAAAATCAACTGGTTTGCCTTAAGCAGTATCGAGTCTTTGAATCAATACGATTGGGATGAGCTGGCCCTTACGGGATTCGGGGGTACCTTTATTGGAATAGAGTCCAAATTCGCTCCGACTAGCGGTTATCAGAAGCGGACCGGTGATGCCAAAGAAACTATCGAAGAACTCCAGAAACGGGGTATAACCTGTCTGGGTGGGTTGATGCTGGGTTTTGATTTCCATGACCGGATAAATATTCACGAGGATATTAACTACTACATTTCCCTGGGCCTCGTCTCACACCAAATAAGCAGGGTCTCACCCCTACCTGGGACCCCTCTCTGGTATCGGCTAAAAGAAGAAAACCGCTTATTTGATATCCCCTGGGTAGATCAGAATTTTTATGGTGGAGGGATGAAGTATAAGAATTTTGAGCCCCACGAGGTAGAGGCCCTTGTCCTGGAATCATTAAAAAAGTACTATCAGACCTGGGGCCCCTCCCTCATGCGCCAATTCAGAGTGGATCTCAATGGATACGAATATTGCCATGCATCATCTCATCGGTTACTCAGGGAAGAAAGGGCAGAAAGGCATAAGGAATCGTGTGAGCGGTTATATCCCCTCCTGAGAGCAAGTGAACACTTTGCCCCGAACGGTATTGTCCGGCGGAAGATCAGGCAACTTGCGGAGCGATATACCAAAAACTTCGGTACACCCGCTCCTTCGCAAGAAATTATGTCGTACTATGTCTTGCTCAAGGCATTCCAGGCAAAAATCCGGGAAGGCATAGACCCCATCAACCGTCACCCCAAACAAGAACCCTTCAAGATATATAGATATGACAAGAATAATGGCCAATCCGAACCACCATATAAGGTCTTGTACCCCAACAAAGATTATGGCTATGAGTTTTACCGGGACTGGAGAGGAATCAAAGAGCAAGGGTTTACTAAAGTCCTGGATTACATTGATAAGATTCTGGCGCCCGATAAGGCAGCAAAGACAACTACCTCCATGGATGTCAGGTGCAGATAAAGACATCCCCAAATATATTCATATTACCATTATGCAGGAACTTATCTTAAACTCTCGGATGAGACAGATAAAAGGAGAATAAAAATGCTAAATTTTGCCTTCACTGATGAGCAAGAACTTTTCCGGAAGTCCGTAAGGAAGTTTGCCCAGACAGAGCTGGCCCCAGGCTATTTGGAACGGGCAAAGAGTGATGAATTCCCCTGGAAAATAGTAGAGATGATGAAGAGGCAGGGGCTCTTTGCTATAAACCTTGACCCAAAATATGGCGGCCAGGGGGCAGATCATGTAACGACTGGTATTGCCATAGAGGAGATAGCCAGGGCCGATTTTAATGCTGTTTTCTGTATCGGCGTAGGGGGCCCGTTAGAAAAATTTGGTACCGAGGAACAGAGGCAAGAATGGTTAACCAGGATGGGCCGAGGGGAATGTTTCATAGGAATAGCCCTCACGGAACCCGATTGTGGCTCAGATGCGGCTGCCATCAGAACCACTGCGGTAAGGGACGGAGATGACTATATTATCAATGGGGAAAAGAGCTCTATTTCCGGCGTTACCTGGATGCATGCCTACTATTTATATGCTAAAACTGATCCGAAAGCCGGTGCCAGAGGTGTAAGCTGTTTCATCCTCCCCAAGGATATGCCCGGAGTGACTGCCTCCCGGTTCCGTGATCTGGGCTGTCGCCCCATAGGTCGCGGGACATTGGCCCTGGAAGATGTACGGCTGCCGGTGAAGAATCTGATAGGGAAAGAAGGGATGGGTTTTAAGATGGTTATGGGAGAATTTGACTTTATTCGGGTCTTCATCGCCTTACAATGCCTTGGGGCGGCCCAGGCCTCCCTGGAAGAAGCCATTACTTACGCCAAGGAAAGGCATGCCTTTGGCCGACCCATTGCCAGGTTTGAAGGGGTCTCTTTTCCTATTGCTGAACACTATACCCTGTTGGAAGCCGCTAAGCTCCTTTGCTACAAAGCCCTATGGCTAAGGGATCAGAATCTCCCCCACACCAAAGAGGCGGCCATGGTTAAATGGTGGGCACCCAGGCTATCAGTAGATATTATTCACAATTGCCTCCTTATCCACGGCCATTCGGGTTATTCTGATGAATTTCCTCTAGAGCAACGATTACGGGATGTCATTGGATTTCAGATCGCTGATGGAACTGCCCAGATCCAAAAGATTGTGGTAGCCAGGGAGATCATTGGCCGTGATTATCTCCCTTATTGACTTTATCAATCCTCCTTTTTATGCGGCGCGTAACTTGACATTGTCACATTTGCCATGTCATATTGTGCTAAAATAATTTGGGTGTGGCTATTCTTTGTCATAACGCCTATATAATATAATTTGTAGCAGTCGAGCTTGCTCGACTTTATTTGCAGAGCAAGCTCTGCCACTACCCTGCCTGTGCCGGAGTCACGGCAAGCAGGCATTGATAATGGATTTCTGACCGAAAATAGCCATACCCAAGTTTGGTTATTGATTTAACCTGGATTGATCACCTGGTCAAACCGGGCTAGAAGTATAGGCTCTATTTACCTAATAGGGGAGGGCAATTATGGAAGCTTTCCAGGCTGTGGAATTGGCGGTGCCTTTATGGCAACTAGCCGGGTTTGTAGCGTTAACTACCTTCTTTATGCTGTTCCATAAAACCAAGTTATGTTTGATTACCTCCTATTTATTTTCCTTTTACTGGGGCCTAATCTATAACGAAAGTACCATTTCTACCTTATTAGATGGTTCTTCTTTCACCCTGATGGTATATCTGGCATGCGGGTTGGCCTTCGTGTTCCTGGTTATTATAGCATGGATGACCACTGATTAAGCGATAGCTTATCTGGTAGCTCCCCGGGTCGGCAATTGCACTATGGCAGTCCCTAAGGCTGTCACTTCGTTACGTTGATTCTCGCACCGAATCTCACACTCTACTAGATACTCCTGCCCCTGGGTATGTTTTTGCCTCACCCTTCCTTTACACCACTGGGTATCCCCTTCGATATTATGACGCCGGACCTGGATATTTAGGCGCTTCAGCCAGCCATCATCCCCCATCCAATTAGTTACCAGGTGCCCGAGCCAGGATATGCGCTGCGGACCATAGTCATACAATCCAGGTACTCCCACCCGAATGGCCATATCATCGTCATAATGGACACTTTCTGGGACATCGGGCACATTAAGCCGGTTGCGAATCGGGGTACTTGGGTGGCGCTTCAAATAGGAGTAGCGGATTTCATTGGCCCACATAAAAGGTTCATTACCCCATCCAATCTTGAAGGCTACTATATCGCTGACCGTTAGGGGCCCCTTAACTACCAGGGTAAGTTCTTCACCAGGCTGAACATCTTCCCAATAGCGGGGGGGTGCCCCACGGATCTCTTCTCTTTCAATGGCAGCCCAGATAACTTCTAATTCTTCATCGTTATAGACATGCTTTGTTATCCCATAGTACTTACCTTTCTCGCGGGCTGCATCCCTTTCATGCCGGATAGTTTGGGTAAAGAGCTCAGCTACTATCTCTCCTTTCTGGTTCCTATATACCTGACGCATAATCTGCAAAAAACTCCTGCCGGCAAACTCACTATGGGTTTTTTCTATAAGCTCATGCAGTTGACCAGTAACGCTAATGCGATCATTGAGCCGCACAGGCTTATGGAAATGCCAATCAGTACCGGAATGCATACCATGGACTCCTGGTAGGCCCATACGCCCGGCCATCATTGTTGTAGAAAAAAGCCACGTCGGTGGGGCAATGAGGCCACCATAGAGGGTCTTCCTGGCATATTCTTCATCGCGCCACAGGGGATTCAGGTCACCTATGGCATCAGCCCAGTGTCTAATAGCATCTTTGGTAGCTACTTCATTGAATTGCCGGCGGGCGGGATATTCTATCCCTTTCTCGCCTAATAATTCCTGGATCATTTCCTCAGTTATCTTAGTCTCAGTACCTCGCCTCTTGGCCTCTTTCATAGAATAGCCTCCCTATTATCTCCGCATTATTGCCCCAGCTTTTTCTAGTTCTTCCATCTGCGCTTTATTGTATCCTAGTTGCAGCAATATCTCCTCAGTATTTTGCCCCAATACCGGGGCCAAGGAACGGACCTGTCCCGGTGTTCCAGATAGTTTAATCGGAATGCCCACCTGCCTTACCGTACCTACTTCCGGCTCGTCCAGCTCCAGGAGCATCTTTCGCTGGATGATTTGTGGGTCAGTAAAGACCTCATTCAAATCATAAACCGGTGCTACACAAATATCTTTCTCCTTAAACTCCGCAAACCATTCATCCCGGGTCCTGGTGCGAAAAGCCTCCCGGAGAAAAGCAAATATCTCTTCGCGCTTCTGGCTAGTATCGTGCTGATGAGGAATATAATCTTCACGCCCTAAAGCCCGGCAGAGATTAGCCCATAGGTGGGGTTCTGCACAGGCAATAGTGATATATTTCCCATCCTTAGCCTCATAAACACTAAAGAAGGGGAAGGCACCATTCAGCATCATCTCTCCTCGCCTGGGTACGTTACCGGTGAGGAAATAATCGGCGGCTAAGTTAGTCATAAGGGCCACCACACCGTCGGTCATAGACATATCAATATATTGCCCTTTGCCGGTCTTCTGCCTGGCCATAAGGGCAATCAATATGGCAATAGTAGAGAATAGCGAGCCGCCGGCCCAGTCTGCCACAAAGTTCAAGGGAATGACCGGTGGGCCACCAGCCTGCCCTATCAGCCCTAATGCCCCACCGATGGAGATATAATTAGCATCATGCCCAGGTAATTTGCTATAAGGGCCATCCTGACCATAGCCGGAAATAGAGCAATAGATAATCCCCGGATTTATGGCCTTCATCGTATCATAATCAACTCCCAGGCGCTTAACCACGCCGGGCCGGAAACCTTCTATTATCACATCGCTCTTCTCGGCCAGTTTATAAAATATCTGGCGGGCATCCGGGTGCTTTAAGTTTAGAGCTATGCTCTTCTTGTTCCGGTTTATGGCGCGGAAAGCCGCCTTTTTCCGGGCATCTTCGCCAGTAGGCGAGATACTGGAGCCGAAGATAGTAGTGCCAGGTTTTGGTGGCTCATCAATCTTTGTTACCTCAGCCCCCATATCCCCTAAGATCATAGTAGTAAAGGCCGCAATCCCTACCCGAGATAAATCCAGTATCCTGATGCCTTCCAAGGCCAACATCTCTATCCCTCC
>MHDQ01000299.1 GCA_001803565.1 Nitrospinae bacterium RIFCSPLOWO2_12_FULL_45_22
ATCGAACCACCCAAGAAATATATCTACGGGGGTGGGATAAAGGATCATGATGAGATACCTTATAAATTGCTCTATCTCAATAGAGATAAGCGCTACGAAAAGGACCGGGCCCAAAAGGCCCTTATGGATGCTATATTCGGTAAGGTTACCTCAGCGCTCAATCTATATGATACTTATGTCAAGGGGAGAGAGCTAGACCCAGAACTGACTCAAACAGCCAAGGGGGTAAAGATGTTGTAGTCTCTGGGGCTAAGGCCAGGGCATTAAAATCACTGCTTTTCGGTGTTTTAGCTTACATTCCTCACCTTTTCGAGAGGGTAAGAAATAATTTGTAGCAATTCTCCCATTCGTACCAAGGGAGAAAATTAATTTTCTCTCTACGCCAAGGGTGCGGCGGAACATAGGTTTTAGACAGGATTGACAGGATTTATAAATATTTGTATATTTAGGCTAATTTAGCTTTAAATCCTTTTAAAAATGAAACTCTCTATAACTTGACATTGTCACATTATCTGAATCCATTGATACCACTACTTTAAAAGGTGGTGAAGTTTTGACAATACTGACCCAGTGAAAAGGAGTGCTTATGAAGATACTGGATCGAAAAAAGCTAGAGGAACTCTTGGCGCCTTACCCAGGTTCAACTCTCAAAGAACGGTTCCAGCACTTCTGCCAGGAGAAAACAACTCAGAGCCCAAATCAATCCCCGGCCTTCTCCTCTCTGGTTGACCGAGGTGGTGAAAAAGTATATCTTTATGGCGAGAACCCCGCCTTAATTGAGCAATTGCGGGATGTTATCTGGCACGCACCTTCTGGTCGTACCGGATAGGCTTAGCCTGGAGGGAGATTTAAGCAGACAGAACTGCCCCTGGTTGAGCAACTCCCTTCTATTTGCCTATCCTTTAAATAAGCCTTAGATTCCCCTATACAAATAGGTTATCCCAATTCTCCTTAATTCCAATATAACAAGCGATCTACTAATTTGACTATATGATCCTCCAGAGCGGAAGCACAGTAGGTATCATAGGCGGTGGGCCGGGTGGGGCTTCTTGCGCCATCAAGCTTAAAAAAGAGGCCAGGAAATTAGGGAAAGAAATTAGGGTGGTACTCTTTGAGGGGAAGAACTTCGATACCCATTACAATCAATGTTTGGGGATTCTATCGCCACCTATCCTGCCCCTCATAGAGCGAGAGCTGGATATAACCTTTCCTAGAGAGATCATTAAGCAAGAGATATCTGGCTATAGGTTGTATAGTAGCGGTGAAGAAGTTCTACTATTCGGTGATGATATATTAGGCCCTACCTATGCGGTAAGGAGGGTTAATTTTGATAAGTTTCTGCTGGATTGCGTTCGAAAAGAGGGTATAGATGTAGTTCAAAGCCGGGTTACCGGGGTAGAGTTTGGAAACACTCAAGGGCGGGATGATGTTCGGATTTATAGTGAAGGGAGATATTTGCGGGCAGATATGGTGGTAGGGGCTTTTGGCCTTGATGAAGGGATGCTATCGGTTTTTGAAGAAAGTACTGCCGGTAAGCATGGCTATATTCGTCCTATAAGATTTCTAAAGACTATTATTACGAAATTTCATCCGGAAAAGGGGTTTATTAAGAAGAAATTAGGGAGTATCATCTATGTCCTGCTATTCCCTCCCCTTATCCCTAATATAGAGTTTGCCTCTATAGCGCCAAAGGGAGATCATATCGCGGTGAACATTGCCGGTAAAAATATTACCTCTGAAGATATGGATTCCCTGCTGGATTTGCCAGAGGTAAGGAGGCTCTTGCCGGGTTTTAAGAGAGAAGATCTTCACTATTATAGCGGAAAATTTCCTACCTGCCCAGCCAAAAATCCTTATGGTGACCGATATGTAATGGTAGGAGATGCCACGGGATGGATAAGACCCTTTAAAGGGAAAGGGATAAATACCGCCATCTTCACAGGTTTAAAGGCCGCAGAGACTATAATACACTATGGTATTTCTAAAAGAGCGCTTGAGAATTATACCTCAAACTGTAAGGAATTAGCGGATGATTTTATATATGGATTAGTTGTGAGGTATATGACCAAATTGGCTTGTCGTACCGGCCTATTCAAGGTCCTAATGCTGATGGCACAAATAGATCCTCAGATGTATGATGCCTTTTATAATGCAGTTTCAGGTCAAGATTCTTACAAAAATATTATCCGAAGCACCATGAGCAAGAGGTTGACAAAGAGAATTGGTTTAGAGATGATGAAACAACTGCCAAAGTTTAAGATTCTTCCGACTCGATAAATACGGGTATGAAAAAAAGTATCATTAGGCAGATGAAGTTAGAGGATATTCCTTACATTATTAGGATCGATGAGAAGATCGTTGGTCATCCTAACGAGGCAAAGTATAGAGACAAAATACCTGGTTATATTGCTCGATGCCCTGAGGCTTGTCTGGTGGCAGAGGTAGAGGGTACGGTAGTAGGATTTCTTTTAGGAGATATTAGGGGGTGGGATTTTGGGGTTCCTTTATCCGGCTGGTTAGAAATACTAGGGGTGGACCCCTATTGGCAGGGTAAAGGAATAGGTAAGAAATTAACCCAGGCCTTTCTGGAATATTGCAAGGGTAACGGCATTGAATCAGTCCAGACTATGGTCAATTGGAACGAGGGTGACCTGATAGATTATTTCAGGGCGCTGGGCTTTAAAAGGAGTGAATATCTTAATCTTCAGAAAAAGCTAACCTAAGGATGTACCTTTGCCCACCCAGCGGTGAAATAAAAATTCTATTTTATGGTAAAACTTTAGAAAAAGGGGGGATTAATGATGGAGTTAGAGAATATAATATGGGAAACTAGAGACCAGATAGCTATCATAACTTTGAACCGCCCAAAGGTGCTAAATGCCTTGAATAGCAAAACTATAGCGGAATTGGACCGGCTTATAATGCGAGTCGAAAGAGATTCCAAGCTAATGGCCGCTATTATAACTGGCTCTGGTAACAGGGCTTTTAGTTCTGGTGCGGATGCTGGAGAAATTTTGGACTTAATACCTGCTGAGAGCCCATCCCTAGCCCGGAGAGGGCAAACAGTTTTCACCAGGCTAGAAAGTATAGAAAAACCTGTAGTAGCAGCGATAAATGGTTTTGCTTTGGGTGGCGGCTGCGAGCTGGCCCTAGCCTGTACCTTCAGGGTAGCAGCAGAGACTGCAAAGTTTGGCTTTCCGGAAGTCAAGCGGGGTATAATTCCTGGGTATGGTGGTACCCAGAGGCTACCTCGCCTTATTGGTAAGGGACGGGCACTAGAGATGATTTTAACTGGAAGAATGATGGCTGCTTGGGAAGCCTACCAGATAGGATTGGTGAACAAGGTAGTTCCTGAGGCTGAGCTTATGGAGGCTTCTATTCAATTAGTGGGAGAGGTTATCCAGAATGCCCCCATTGCTATCCGCATGGCCCTGCAATCTGTCAATCAGGGCATCAATATGGATATAGAAAGAGGCCTGGCGTATGAAGCAAATCTCTTTGGCATTTGCTTTACTACCGAAGATAAGCAAGAAGGGATCAGGGCCTTTAGGGAGAAGAGACCTCCTCAATTCAAGGGCCGCTAATATACTTATTTTTTGCCAACTAACCTAGAAAGACTCCGGACACCGCTTTACTTTGCCACCACCTCTGAGGTGAAAAGGAAGATTTGACTTGCTTTTTTATTTGGCTATATTATATTAACACCCTGGTTAGTATTCAAGTGGAAACTGTTAGGTAAGAAAAAGGTTTAATTTGTGGTAAAAAATTTTTTTATATTTCTTATTATACTCCTTCTATTATCTTCTACCTCGGGTATCCTGAGGGCTATTTCCCCTCCCTGCCACCATTGTGATACGGGGACAGGTTCCTGCCACTGGGTAACGGGGGCATATTGCTGTCATTCCTATACTCTCATGATGATAGAAACGCCTTTATTTCTAATGGTCTTTATCTCGTTTCTAACAATCGGAAAAATCCAATCGCTCCAGTGGGGGTATAATCAATCCCTCTATAGACCTCCCCGATAAATACCTCCATTATCCATAAGTAATCCCTTTTTTGTTGGACTGGCCAGGTTTTTGGATTAAACTGGCATGAGGGGATGATAGTATGGATATTTTCCAGCCAAAACGCTTTTCCTAGCTATTCATCGTAGAGATCACAGAGGACCGGGTACTCAGAGAGAACCTCGAGGGTTGCCCTTGCTATAGCCTGCTTAAGCCTCAGGCAAACCCAGGTGGTAAGCTCTTTGGATCTTCTGCGGTGATAGAAGATCAAAGGAGGTGGTTTTATGGTTACCAGAATATTTTTTCTTATAGCAATCCTGATGGGATTGATTCTTGTTCCACTGATCCGGGCCGAAGAGGCTAATCTAATATACCCTGACAAATTGATAGACGAGGCACTGAGAAATAACCCGGAGATATTAGCCGCCAAAGAGCGTTGGCGGGCTGCCCAGGCCCGGCCTTCTCAGGCCCGCACCTTGCCTGACCCGGAGATATCCTTCTCGCAGCGTAATATAGGGAGTGATTATACTACCCTGGGAAAAGAGGATATGAGCCAGGCAGGTGGTTCTTTTGTCCAGAGGATACCCTTCCCCGGTAAGCTAGCCCTGCGGGGCGAAGTAGCTGAGAAAGAGGCCGAGCGCGAAGAGGCCACATTAGAAACAACCAGATACAATATCCGCTCCCGGGTAAAGGTAGCCTATTATGATCTCTATTTTGTCTATAAATCCATTGAGACTATAGAGAAAGAGAAAGATATCCTGGAGAAGTTTGAGAAGACTGCGGAGGCCAGATATGCGGTAGGCAAGGGTATCCAACAGGATGTCTTACGGGCCCAGGTAGAGATCTCACGGCTCATTGACCGGCTTAATGTCCTGTATCTAAAAAGGGAGGGCCTGAATGCTTTAATCAATGCCCTATTGAACCGGCCACCAGCCGCTTCCTTAGGTCAACCGGCGGAGTTTACTCGGGCAAAATTTCCCTATTCACTGGAACACCTGAACCAACTGGCTTTACAGAAGGCCCCACAGTTGGAAGAGAGGAAAAAGTTAATAGAACAGAATCAGGTATCGGTATCTCTGGCAAAAAAAGAATATTACCCTGATCTTAGTATTAGCGGAGGTTTTTTTTCCCGGGGCGATTTGAGGGACATGTGGGAGGTCACGGTAGGGGTTAGCATACCCCTTTATTTCCGTACCAAGCAGAGATATGGGGTAAAAGAGGCCATCTCTAGCCTTGATGCCGCAGAGCAGAGTCACCAGGGTACTAAGCAGGCCCTATTAGCGCGCATAAAAGAATTCTATATATCGGCTACTACCGCACAAAAATTAATGGTCCTGTTCCAAACCGGTATTATACCCCAGGCTACCTTATCTCTGGAATCAGCTATTGCAGGCTATGAGGTAGGCAAGGTAGACTTCCTGACTCTATTGGATAACCTTATATCACTGCTTAATGATGAGCTTCGGTATTATGAAGAGATAGTAAATTTTGAGAAGGCCGTTGCACAATTAGAAGAGATCACCGGTCCATTGGGCTAAATTATTCAAAGTAAATGTTCACGGGATCTGTCACCCTGAGCCCTTCGGCCCTGAGCAGGCCTCAGGGCAGGCTAAGCGAAGGGTCTCTGTTTAGATGCTTCGCTTCACTCAGCATGACAGGGTAAGGAAAAGGGGGGAAGAAAAATGGAGGGAAAAAAGAAAAGGAAGAAAAAGATAAGTTGGATGGTGTTTTTGGGGCTGGTAGCCCTAGTGGTGGCTTATGGTTATAGGGCTGGCTGGCGTATCGAGCTGACCAAAATGGCCAGTATGGAGCATAAAGGGGACGAACAGGCCAAAAGAGATCTTATATCTGAGAAGGTAAGTCCTGAAGGGCACGAAGGACACACCATGGCACCAGCAAAACCTACTGCCGAAGCCAGGAAAGAAAAGAAAATACTCTATTGGCAAGACCCTATGCACCCGGCTTATACCTCAGATAAGCCTGGGAAGGCACCTGATTGCGGCATGGACTTAGTGCCGGTATACGCTGATGAAGGATTGCCAGAAGAAAACCTGCCGCCCGGCACCGTGAAAATTAGTCCGCAGAAGCAGCAGCTTATTGGCGTGCAATATGGGGAGGTACTCTATCAACCGCTCTCGAAAACCATCAGAGCTGTGGGTAAAGTCGCTTATGACGAGACAAAGATCGCCCGTATTCATACCAAGATCGAGGGTTGGATTGAACGGGTCTATGTTGATTTTATTGGTAAACTGGTGAGAAAGAACCACCCTCTGATAAGCATTTACAGCCCTGAATTGGTTTCCACACAGCAAGAGCTTCTTCTTGCCCGGAGAGCGAAAGACTACTTAGGAGATAACCCCATTAGAGATATTTCGTCCAATGCTTTCTCTCTTTACGAAGCGACAAGGGACCGGCTGCGTTTGTGGGACATCACGGATGAACAGATAAAGGAAATCGAGCAACGGGGCACGCCCACAAAGACCCTGATACTTTACTCTCCCATTAATGGCTTTGTGCTTACCCGCAACGCTTTCGAAGGGCAACGCATTACCCCGGAGGCAGAACTCTACGCTATAGCTGACCTTTCGACTGTCTGGGTGCTGGCTGATATCTACGAGTATGAGCTGCCGACTATCAAGCTCGGGCAAACTGTTACGATGACGGTTTCCTACTTCCCTGGGAAGACGTTTAAAGGCAAGGTAGCTTATATCTATCCCCAACTCGATAACACTACCCGTACCTTGAAAGTCCGGGTGGAATTTTCCAACCCTGATTTCCAGTTGAAACCGGATATGTATGTTAATGTGGAATTGTTTATTGATTACGGCCAGCAGTTAGCCCTGCCGGGAGATGCAGTGCTAGATTCCGGGAGTAATCAGGTTGTTTTTGTAGCGCGAGATGGGGGTTACTTTGAGCCACGAAAGGTTATCCTGGGACAAAAGGCGGGTGACTTCTTCATCGTCATTGATGGTGTCAAAGCCGGTGAGCGTGTGGTTACCTCTGCCAACTTCTTGATTGACTCGGAGAGTCAATTAAAGGCGGCGCTAGGGGGAATAAGTCATATGGGACATGGTGATGGGACACCTACAGCCGGCGAGCAGAAGGCCCCAACTCCTCAGCCAGGTGGCTGACCTAATCATTCGGAGCATGAGCAACCAATGGCGCATTCCGGCCTTTAACCCAGGTCCTGAGCGGAGGTAAAAACTATGATCAACAAGATCATTGAGCTTTGTGCGTACAATAAATTTATCGTATTCCTCTTCATCGGCATGATGGTCTTTGCCGGGTTCTATGCCATGAAGAACATTACGTTGGATGCAATTCCTGATCTGTCGGATACGCAGGTCATCATTTATTCCCGCTGGGACCGCAGCCCAGACATTATGGAAGATCAGGTGACCTATCCGATTATTACCGCCATGCTGGGTGTGCCAAGGGTAAAGGACATTCGCGGCTTTTCCGACTTTGGTTATTCCTACGTCTACATTATCTTTGAGGATGGGACGGACATTTATTGGGCACGATCGCGCACTATTGAATATTTGAGCAACATCCTCCCGAGGCTCCCTGAAGGGGTAAATGTGGAACTGGCACGGGACGAGACGGCAGTGGGCTGGGTATTCCAGTATGCCCTGGTGGATACTACCGGGAAGCACAATCTGGCACAACTGCGTACTATGCAGGATTGGTATCTCCGATATTATCTCCAGGCAGTCCCGGGCGTTGCGGAGGTAGCGCCCATTGGTGGCTTCGTCCGTCAATACCAGGTAAATCTCGATCCGAACAGACTGCTGGCTTACAAAATCCCGTTGGATAAGGTAATTGAGGTAATCAAAGAGGGGAATAACGATGTGGGTGGACGGCTGGTGGAATTTTCCGGTCGCGAGTATATGGTCAGGGGTCGCGGCTATATCCGCTCAGTGGCTGATATCGAGAACATCGTGGTCGTCGCCAATATGGAAACCGGTACACCCATCCTGGTAAAGCATCTCGGCACGGTGGTCTTGGGCCCGGACATCCGCCGAGGGATTGCCGAGTTGGATGGTAAGGGCGAGACCGTGGGCGCCATTGTTATCATGCGCTATGGCGAGAATGCACTCAAAGTAATCGAGCGTGTGAAGACTAAGATAGCGGAAATCGAGCCCAGCTTACCCAAAGGCGTGAAGATTGTCACTACATACGATCGTGCTGAATTGATAGAGCGTTCCATTGAAACGTTGAAACATACACTTATTGAGGAATTGACCATCGTAAGTCTGGTGATCCTTATCTTTCTTTGGCACATCCCCAGCGCCATCATTCCTATAATCACCATTCCTATCACCATTATCATCTCCTTCATTCCTATGTACGGTATGAAGCTCACGGCCAATATTATGTCGTTGGGGGGAATCGCTATCGCCATCGGAGCCATGGTGGACGCAGCCATTGTGGTGGTGGAACAGACCCATAAGAAGCTGGAACACTGGGACGCAGAAGGGCGGCCGGGCGATTTCAAGGATGTTGTCATTGGTGCGGTCAAGGAAGTGGGTGGGCCAAGCTTCTTTGCGCTACTCGTTATAGCCGTCTCGTTCATGCCGGTCTTCACGCTGGAGGGGCAGGAAGGCCGTCTTTTCAAGCCGCTGGCTTTTACCAAGAACTTCTCTATGGCCATAGCCGCATTGCTGGCTATCACGCTAGATCCGGCGATCCGACTACTCTTTACCCACATGAAGGAATATACCTTTCAGCCGCGTTGGCTCGCTAAGGTAACGAATGCTATCCTGGTGGGCAAGATTCATAGCGAAGAGAAGCATCCCATCAGCCGGCCACTGATGAGAGTATACCACCCCATCGTAGAATTCGTCCTGCGCCATCAATGGGCCACCATCATGGCAGCGGTGCTTGTAGTGACATTGACCATTCCTATCTTCTCCCGCCTCGGATCAGAGTTCATGCCACCACTGGATGAAGGCGTGCTGCTCTATATGCCTACGACACTGCCGGGCATCTCGGTAACCGAGGCGCAGAAACTCCTTCAGGTACAAGATAAGATACTTAAATCCTTTCCCGAGGTGGAGAGGGTATTCGGCAAAGCAGGAAGAGCTGAGACTGCCACAGATCCAGCGCCTTTCTCCATGATGGAGACAGTAGTTGCCCTTAAACCTCATGACCAGTGGCCCAAGGTGCGCCGCTGGTATTCGGAATGGGCCCCGGAGTGGTTACAGAATATCTTGCGCCGCGCCTGGCCCGATCATAAAAATACCCAGGAGCTGATCTATGGGCCTGGCGGATTCAATGAAGCTATGCAATTTCCAGGAGTGGTCAATGCCTGGACCATGCCCATCAAAGCCCGGGTGGATATGCTGACAACCGGTGTCAGAACACCCGTAGGTATTAAGATTCTTGGAACGGACTTGAATAAGATCCAGGAGATCGGCCAACATATTGAGATGGTATTAAAAGATGTGCCCGGGACCACCAGCATATTTGCCGAACGAACCGCAGGCGGCTACTTTCTGGACTTTGCCTTGAAGCGTGAGGAGCTGGCTCGCTATGGCCTGACTATTGGGCAGGCGGAGATGGCTATCATGTCAGCGGTGGGCGGCGATAATATCACCACCACGGTCGAGGGCCGGGAACGTTATCCGGTCAATGTGCGCTACCTGCGGGATTACCGCAGTACAATTGACCGGTTAAGCCGTACTTTGGTGTCCACCATGAGTGGCGCACAGATTCCCCTGGCTCAAATTGCAGATATCAAGCTGCTATCAGGGCCTGGAATGATTCGGGATGAGAATGGTCGCTTGAGTGGCTATGTTTATGTAGATGTTTCTGGTCGGGATGTGGGTGGGTATGTGGCTGAGGCGAAAAGAGTTGTAAGAGAAAAGGTCCCATCACTGCCCGGCTATACCCTGGTATGGAGTGGGCAATATGAATATATGCAGCGGGTGGCCGAGAGGCTACTGGTCGTAGTGCCCATCACGCTCTTCATTATATTCCTTTTGCTCTACTTCAACACCCGTTCGGTGGCCAAGACACTAATCATCCTCCTGGCAGTGCCCTTCTCGGCTGTAGGTGCCATATGGTTTCTCTATCTCCTGGGTTATAACACGAGCATTGCCGTCTGGGTCGGACTGATAGCGCTTATGGGTGTAGATGCAGAGACGGGTGTGTTCATGCTGCTTTATCTAGACCTTGCCTATTATGAGATGCGCGACAAAGGCCTGATGAAGACAAAGGAGCAATTACGCGAAGCGATTGTCCACGGCGCTGTCAAGCGGCTGCGACCGAAATTCATGACCGTGGCTGTGATGTTCATGGGCCTGGTCCCTATTATGTGGTCCACGGGCGCCGGTGCCGATGTGATGAAGCGCATAGCCGCACCGATGATCGGGGGCATCTTTACTTCGTTTATCATGGAACTGGTAGTTTATCCGGCCATTTATGAGATATGGCGCTGGTATTTTCATGTGAGGAAGGAAGCAAAGCTGAGCGTGCAACCTTAGTCATTGTAACCAACTAACCTAAAATGCTGTCTAAAGATAAGTGAGGGAGGAAATATTGTTGAAAAACCTATCAAAGACAAAATAAAGGAGGTGGTTTCCCAGGGCAGGTATCCTGGGATGAGAGGTTGTCGAGAAACGCTTTGATTTAATAATGCGGTTGTAAGCGTTCAGCGGTCAGCTATCAGCGATCAGCAAGACAAAAGAATAGCCAAGAGGCAGTGGGCCATAGGCGAGAGGCAAGAAAATCTAGCTTCTGGCATATGGCCTCTTGTCCTTGGCCTATAGCCTGTTTTAGCTGAAAGCTGACGACTGAAAGCTGAACGCTTACATGCGGTTTAACTTAACAAGAGGAGGAGTAAGGATGAGTAATAAGAAAGGAACGGTAGTATATCTAAGCATTATGGCCCTGGCCGCTCTTTTTATCCAGGGTTGTACGATTGCCCGGTGGCATGACCGGATGATGCAGTCAGCTATGGGCTGTATGGGTATGGGAGGACATGGCGGCCAGCAAGAGGCCGCCACTTTGGTGTCTCCCGGCCTCTGTCAATCTTCTGTGTATCTGGAGAATAAAGATGAATTGGGCCTTACATCAGACCAGATAGAGAAGCTGAAAGACTTAGGTGTTAATTGCCAGAAGGATCTGATCGCTAAAGAAGCGGCGATAAAGACCGCCGGGCTAGACTATCAGACTCTGCTGGACAATTTGGCTAAAAATAAGGTTGGACGTTCTCCAGTAGAGGCAAAAGGTAAAGAGATAGCCGAGCTTTATGCCCAGATACTCCTCATTCCCTTAGGGTATCAGGAAAAGGCAATGGCTATTTTGACGAGCACGCAAAAGGAGCGGTTAGGAGACATCTCACCTTCTGAGCACAAGGCCGGTCACCACGGCCATTAGACTAAACTAGTCGAGCATTTTTTGCCGAGCAAGGCCCTGCGGCTACATTATTTTTGCTGCTGTAGCTGTAGTAGCAGCAGGGCCTTGCCCTGCCTAATTAGTACAGAGGGGAGGTGATGCTTGTTGAAGGACAGGGATTCTCTATCGTAGTTTGACCTGATCTTTTAGTGGATATGTTTGAGGTTTTCAATAAATAAGCTAATAAGTAGAGGAGAAATAAACAATGAAACGGATAATTTTTTCTTTAGGGATCATTACCACAGTAGCCATGTTGGTCTTTGCTAATATTGCTATTGCAGAAGAACAAGCCGGCTCAGGGGATACGGTGCAGTGCGCTTATGATGGCATGAAGGGGCCCAAGAATGCTATAAAGGCCCAGATGGACTATGAAGGTAAGACCTATTATTTCTGTACCGAGGAAGAGAAGGAAAAATTTGCTCAGGAGCCGGAAAAATACCTCAAGATGCGCGAAGCAGAGCATGAGGGAATGCATGAGGAGTCTGGAGAAGAGCATGGAGAACACCAGGAGGAACAACATCAGAAACATGGTGGTATGATGGAAGGTATGGGCATGGGTAGTGGTTCAGGCCAGGGTGGTATGCCTGGCGGCTCTGGCGCCCGCCACGGCCATTAATTAAAAATAGGCGGGACATCCTTGTCTCGCCCTGAACCTGCTTGTCTCTCCTTTAACCTGGACGTAGATGAAGGCAGATTTTCAAGATTTTAGAACGTTTCTTAATTATACAGAGCGACATAATTATTTGCGCATACCAACATTGCCCGTCATTCCGGGCTTGACCCGG
>MHDQ01000300.1:0-7715 GCA_001803565.1 Nitrospinae bacterium RIFCSPLOWO2_12_FULL_45_22
AAGGGATCATAAATGGTTGACAAAAAGTGGGAATCTGTTATATTTTTTTCAATGTAACTCTTGAGCGGGCATAGCTCAGCTGGTAGAGTACGAGCTTCCCAAGCTTGGGGTCACGGGTTCGATCCCCGTTGCCCGCTCCAAAACTACTAATTAAAGGAGGGCATTTCGCCTTTTTTCCTTTTTGGGCCAAGCTGAAGAAGGGCAGGATTTTTTATGCGCCTCCCGAAAGAGATGGTTGATTATCTTGCCAAGGCACTGGCAGAGCGACTGACTAAGGAAGGATTTATTGCCATCAAAGGGCCTCAAGACGAAGTAGAAGGTAGGATTAAGCATGTAATTATGGAAGATTTATTAGTGGAAGACCGGCTGAATGAAGAGGTAAAAGAGCTCCTCAGAGAATATGCCAGCGAGATTGATAAAAGAGAAGTGGATTATTCACGGATGTTTAACTTGATAAAGAGTAAACTGGTTAAGGAACGGGGCCTTATCCTATAGGCCTCGATAGTATAGTAGTTTTTCCCAAAAGAGGTGGTTTTTCCCTTTCCTTAAAGATATCTTCTTAGAAAGTAAGAATCTTCCATTAATTCTTCCGCCGACTGTTGTTAATAACTTCGCCTGCTAGTATTTGATCTTTCAGATAATCCTAAATCTATAGAGCGCTAAAAATAAAGACGAGGTGAGAGGATTGCTCAGGAATAATGAGATAATTTCCCTGGTTCAAGAATTTCAGGATAAACAGGGTTTTAAAGAACTTCATTGGGAAGGCTCCTTTGAAGATTATCTAGAGATAATAAAAAAGAAGCCTCGCCTAGCCCGCTCAGCTTTTCAAAGGGTCTATGATATGATCCTTTCTTATGGGACAGAAGTATATACAGTAAACAAGGAGCAGATAATTAAGTATCGCTTTTTTGATGACCCTATATCTGGTTGTCAGGATGCTGTATATGGGCTGGAAAGGCCCATTATGAAGATGGTAAACTTCTTCAAAGCTGCTGCCCAGCGCTATGGCGCTGAGAGACGGGTCTTATTACTGCACGGTCCGGTTGGCAGCGCCAAAAGCACTATAGTACGCCTATTAAAAAAGGGGCTGGAACGATACTCGCTGACCGATGAAGGTGCTATCTATTCCTTCCGCTGGAGGCATGGAGAGAAGTCTGATATGGTAACTTATGCTGAATGCCCCATGCGCGAAGAACCCCTTCATCTAATACCTACCGCATGGCGTGGAAAGCTCCTGGATGGGCTAAATGAAGGGTTTTCTGAGGAGCAGAAAATATATATAGAAGGAGAACCGTGCCCTTTTTGCCGCCATACTTATCGGGAATTGCTAAAGAAACATAAAGGTGACTGGGTAGAACTGGTCTCTAATGAAGTAAGGGTATATCGCTTTGTCCTATCAGAGAAAGACCGGATCGGTATTGGTACGTTTCAACCCAAGGATGAAAAGAACCAGGACTCTACCGAACTGACCGGCGATATAAACTACCGCAAGATTGCCGAGTATGGGTCTGATTCTGATCCCCGGGCCTTTAATTTTGATGGAGAATTTAATATTGCTAACCGAGGATTAGTGGAGTTTATTGAGATACTGAAGCTGGACGTAGCCTTCTTATATGACTTGCTAGGAGCTACCCAGGAGCATAAGATTAAGCCCAAGAAGTTTGCCCAGACCGATATTGACGAGGTCATTATCGGCCACACCAACGAGCCGGAATACCGCCGTCTCCAGAGCAACGAGTATATGGAGGCATTACGGGACCGGACTATAAAGATTGATTTCCCTTATGTGACCAAACTCTCTGATGAGATAAAGATCTATGGGAGGGATTTCAATCCCACAAAGATCAGAGGCCGCCATATTGCCCCTCATACTATTGAGATGGCCTCTATGTGGGCAGTGGCAACCCGCTTAGAGCTTCCTAAAGACAGCAAGATTACCATCCTGCAGAAACTAAGGCTATATGATGGCAAGAGTCTCTCCGGCTATACTGAGGATAATATACGGGATATGCAGAAAGAGGCCGTCAGGGAGGGGATGGATGGGATCTCTCCTAGATATATCCAGGATAAGATATCCAATGCCCTGGTATCCATGGAACATGACAAATGTATCAACCCCTTCATGGTATTGAATGAGCTGGGGAACGGTCTGCAACACCACTCTTTAATCACTGCTGAGGAAAAGCGAAAACACTACCGGGAGCTATTGGCGGTAGTAATGGCAGAATATGAGGATATCACCAAAACGGAGGTTCAGAAGGCTATATCGGCCGATGAAGAATCACTGAAGAAACTCTGCACTAACTATCTTGAGAATGTTAAAGCCTATACCCAGAGGACGAAGGTAAAAAATAAATATACCGGGCAGGATGAACCGCCGGATGAAAGGCTCATGCGGGCTATAGAAGAAAAGATTGATATCCCCGAGACCCGCAAAGACGACTTCCGCCGTGAGGTAATGAACTATATCGGCGCCCTGGCCCTGAATGGTAAGACCTTTAGTTATAATACTAATGAGCGATTACAAAAGGCCTTTGAGCTGAAGCTATTTGAAGACCAGAAGGATACCATCAAACTGACTACCCTGGTCACCGGGGTAGTGGATAAGGATACCCAGGAGAAGATTGATGTAGTGAAGGCACGGTTGATAAGGGATTACGCCTATTGCGAAGTCTGCGCTACCGATGTGTTGAATTATGTAGCATCTATTTTTGCCCGCGGAGATATAAAAGGCGTTTGGACCAAGAAATAAAATGCAAAGCTTAAAGCGAAGAGCGCAAGACTAAAGGATTATTCATCAGCTTTACACTTTGCACTTTTAGCTTCCTACTTCAGTCTATGATAAGGTCTAGGTTTTGCCAGAAGGAGCGAAAGTAATCTATTCCTGAGGCCACCGATAGAAAGAGGGATAGATAGAGGATACCTTGACCTAAACCGATAAAAACGGGCGGATAATATAGAATCAGGAGGATCAAAGCCACTACCTGGCAAAGCATCTTATACTTTCCCCAGTTGCTAGCCGCTATAATTACTCCCTTTGCCGCGGCAATACCTCGCAGGCCCGTCACAGCAAACTCGCGTCCAATAAGGATTACTGCAATCCAGGGTGATACCCTTCCCAGGGCTACCAATGGTATTAGGGTGGCAGTAATAAGGAGTTTGTCAGCAATAGGGTCCAGCAGTTTCCCTAAGGTAGTTATCTGGTGATTAGCCCTGGCCAGGTGCCCATCCAGCCAATCGGTAAAAGCCGCTGCCGCGAAGATCAAGGCCGCTATGAAGGAGCCACTGGTTGATGGTGATATTAAAAAGACCAGCATGACAGGTACCAGGAATATCCTGCACAAGGTTATCCTATTAGGGAGGTTAAGCTGGATAAAGAGGTCAAATTTTTTGGTTAAATTATTGGCGAACATTGGTAAATAAGACCACACCGTTGGGAGAGACATAGCGAAATATCTTATTGGCTTTCTTTGTTCTATTGTGATTGGCCACCTGACCACTGTGGAGAGTACGAGGATTTTGGTAATAATAGAATACTCTATTGATATAATCTATGGTTTCAGGAAAGGGTGGCACCCCATTATATCGCTCTACCTGACCTTTGCCAGCATTATAAGCCGCTAAAACCCGCTCCAGATTATAATCATACTTGCTTAGAAGGTAGTCTAAATGCTGCACTCCCCCCTGGATATTTTCCCAGAGATTAAAAGGGTTCTCTACTCCGTATTGTTTGGCGGTTTCAGGCATTAATTGCATCAGGCCCATAGCTCCTTTAGGCGAAATAGCCTGGGGATTAAAATTAGATTCCGTTTTTATCACCGCTTTTACCAGGTTAGAATTTACGCCATATCTTCTGGCTGCTAGCTCTACTGCTTTTGTGATCTCATCTTTCTCTTTCACGGAAGCCTTTCGCCTTCGGCCCTTATAGCCTTCGGGAACCTCTTCCCATGCCTGATATCCCTCGGTCCCAGGAACATTGCTGAGATGGATAATTCCGCTAGAACTCACATATTTAAACATCTTAGCTACAGCCAGGCTATTGAGGCAGAGAATGGATACTAATGGGAGCAAAAAAATAAGCGCCAGGCTACTTAAGTTTAGCCAGATATTCTTCTGCCTCTTTCCGCAAGGCACTTCTAGGATATTGGCCGATAAAATCCTTAAATACCTTGACTGCTTTATCAAAGCTCTCTTCTTCATAGTAAGATTTACCTTTATAAAACAGGGCTTTATCCCGAAAACTTATATGAGGATAGTATGTTAGTATGGTATCAAATCTTTGAATAGCTGAAATATAAGCCCCTTTCTTAAAATAATATAACCCCACAGTAAGCTCATGGGCGGCAAGTTTATTCTTACAGAACAGGGTCTTGCTCAGGGCTTCCTGGGTATAACGACTGCGGGGATAGCTCAGTAGCAACCTCTCAAAGTCTGCTATTGCCTCCTGAGTATAGCCCTGATCCCGATCATCTGGCCGTAGCCGGGTAAAATTACTCATACCTGCTTTGAACAAAACCGCATCGGCCTCAGGGTCGGTAGGATAAAGCTCAACATATTTTAAATAATGAAAGTGTGCAAGATCATACTCGGCATTCTTATACTCCGATTCTGCCAGGTTAATGAGGGCTTTTTTCCTGAGGTCACTATCCGGGTATTCATTCAGTAGTTTTTGGAAGGCTTCCTGGGCCTCTTTATAATCTCCCCGCTCATAGACCTTAGTGCCAAAGATATAATAATCCTGCGCCGTCTCTTTTATATCTTTTTTGGAGATGGAACAACCTGTCTCTATAGTCATGACTAAGAGCAAAAAAGATATAAAAAATACCCTATATCTCATACTACTCCCCCCTTTACTCTTTGTAGCTATTTAGCCGCCAAGGACGCTAAATCCCACGAAGAAGTAAAGCTAAAGTAACCATTTAACCAAATAAAGTCTTATAAATATTCTAATTTTGGCCTAAACGGTTACTAATCTTTTTGTAATACCGCCGGGCTTTCTAGCTTTACTAAGAATTCTATGCTCTCTACCTCATCGGCAGAAAGTTCTAATTCAGCTTTTTTTAGATCCAGAAAGAACCTCTCTTCTTTGTCTATAATCCTATCATTAATAATAAAGGTAGAATAAAACTGCTGGTACTCCAGTTGGCGGGTTTTATAGTCTTTATAAATCCGAATCCTCTTTTCTGTCTCCCCTTTGCCTGGTATCTTAGCTTTTCCTTTTTCTTTGCCTTTATGCTTATGCTCCCCTGGGGTAGGTATGGGTATATCACCCCACGGTGGTGTTTGAGCCAAGCTGCGAGGGAGTTCCAGCCAGCTAAGAATAAAGATAATTAATATGAGAAATACTATCTTTTTCATGGCACTTTAGTATAATCTTTTCGCCAAAAAACATCAAGCCCCATTAATAATGAATAATAAGTGTGGCCAGCCATCGGATAGAAATTGTTCTGGACAATTTACCGCTGATCAGATAACATGAGCTATCGCTCACTATGCTTTTGGAGGTATTAATGCGGGTCTTGCTGCTCAATCCCCCAAATCATTCTTCTTTGACCGCCCGGGTAGGGTGGCAGTTCCCACCATTGGGCTTGCTTTATATTGCGGCTGTGCTGCGGCAGGCGGGTTTTGAACCAAAAATTATTGACCTCTCTATTCATGATGGCGCTGAGGCCATAGACTTTTCTCCTTATGGAGCCGTTGGTATATCCTCTGATACTCCCAGGTTTAACCTGGCCTTAGGGTTAGCCAGGCAGGCCCATGCGGCTGGGAAAATGGTCTTTATGGGTGGATTACATCCTACCTTTGAGGATACCGAGGCCCTGGAGTCAGGTTGTGTCCACTATGTAGTCAGGGGAGAGGGTGAACTAACGGCCCTAGAACTTCTGGAGTACTTCCGCAAGAAAAGATATACCTTAAGGCCAGAAGATATCCTGGGGCTATCCTGGAAAGATGAGAAAGGAGAATTGAGACGAAGCCCTGATCGCCCTTTTATTGAAGCCCTGGATACCCTCCCATTACCAGCCAGGGACTTGATCCCTCTCGGCGCTTACCCAAAGAAGATGGGGAGGAGAAAGGTAACTTCTATCATCTCCAGCCGGGGCTGCCCTAACCAATGCTCTTTCTGTTCTTGCAATGTCATGGCTGGTGTCCGGTGGCGCACGCGTTCCGTAGAGGCTATCCTGGAAGAGATAGCCCTACTGGATAGGGATTATGGGATAAAGGCTGTAGGTTTTGCCGATGACAACTTCACCCTGGATGCATCCCGGGTCTGGACTTTTACGGAGCAGATATTAAAGCGGCAGATGGATGTCCATTGGTTTTGTTCTGCTACCCCAGAGAAATTAGCCCGGAATGAAGAGCTGGTGAAGCAAATGGCCCGGGCAGGTTGTAAATATATGTATTTAGGGCTAGAAAGCGGTACTGAACACCAATTGAAAGGTTATCATAAGAAGACCACCGTAGAGGCCGGGGCGCAGGCCATAAAACTCCTTAAAAAATACCATATCAAGGCCATCGCTAGCTTTGTCATTGGTGGTATTGAGGAAACCTATGATGATATAATGAAGACCCTAAAATATGCCCTTCGCCTCAACCCACCCACAGTCCAGTTTTGCCTCTTGACCCCTTACCCCGGTACAAAAATATATAAAGAGTATCAAGATCGGATTGTGAGTAAAGACTGGCACAAATATGATATCATGCACGCTGTATTACGGACCACGCATTTCTCGCCCGAGGAATTGCAAAATATCTTGAAAAGAATGTATATCCGGTTTTATTTCAGGCCAAGACGTATCCCTACTTTATTAAAAAACCTTATCCGGGGAACCTTGATCCCCAGAGGGACCAATAAGGTTAAGGTCACAATTACATCGGCTGAGCCGCTATAGTAAACGACAAAACAAAATTGTCATTTCGACCGTAG
The DNA here is from genome assembly GCA_001803565.1 of Nitrospinae bacterium RIFCSPLOWO2_12_FULL_45_22. Taxonomy (GTDB): domain Bacteria; phylum 2-12-FULL-45-22; class 2-12-FULL-45-22; order 2-12-FULL-45-22; family 2-12-FULL-45-22; genus 2-12-FULL-45-22. Next base: position 6,926 of record MHDQ01000300.1, read on the forward strand.
GGAGAAATCTTCAAGATTCCTCGCTTCGCTCGGAATGACAGCTTACAAATGTGAACTTATTTAATACGTTCACTATAGATTAGCAGCAAAAAGCGAAGAGGAGGGCAGGCGGTCATGTTTACTAAGGAATTATTAACCGAATGTCAGAAATTAGAAGAAGCGTGGCAGGCAGAGTGCCAGCGGCTTTATAGTGAGAAGGGATACCTGGGCGCTACGGGCGCTGGCATCCCGGTGAAAGCCGTTTATACCCCGGCAGATATCCAAAACCTGGACTATAAAGATATCAGTATGCCCGGCCTTTTCCCTTACACCCGCGGCATCCACCCATTAATGTATCAATATGCCCAATGGGCTACCCAACAAGGCTTAGGCTATGGCTTGCCAGAAAATACCCGTGCCCGATACGACCTGCTAAGAAAAGAGGGTATGGAGGGCTATATCCCCCAGTATTTCATTGTCAATGATGCCGTGGTGCAGCATGGATATGACCCAGACCACCCGGCTGGTAAAGGCCAAGTCGGTAGATGCGGCACATCCTGGTCTAATATTAAGGATTATGAAATCCTTTTCCATGACTTACCCCTGGATAAAACTGGCGTAGTTTTAGGTACCTTTGATACCTCGGCTCCTGCCCTGGCTATGTATATTGTCTGCGCAGAAAAGATGGGCTACCCTACCCAAAAACTTCGGGGTCATACTATCAATTGTGCCTATCGGCAGACCGCTATGGATTTGCCCTCTTTCGTCCCGGAAAATGCCTTTAAGGTAGTAGCAGAAGTGATAAAATATT